>JAHITG010000207.1 GCA_018817865.1 Spirochaetota bacterium | reverse complement strand
TTCTTAAGTTGAAGGACTTTTCATACCGATAGTAGAAATACATTTTACTACTTAAAAAGTAATGTGCTTACAAAGGAGAACAGTAATGAAAAAGACGATCGTTATGGTGCATGGAATGTGGCTGAATAAGAACGTCTGGGATAACTATAAAAAGTTTTTTGAGAAAAAAGGATATACCTGCATTGTCCCAACCTTGCGATATCACGATATTCAGCCGGATGATAAACCGGATGATCGTCTGGGAAAGACCAGCATAGCAGATTACGTCAGTGACCTTGAAAAAATGATCAAAAAACTTAAAAGTAAGCCCATTATTATGGGTCATTCTCTTGGAGGACTTCTTGCCCAGCTTCTGGCGGCAAAGGGACTGGCCGAGGCTCTTGTACTGCTTACTCCGGACCCGCCTCATGGGATCATGATCCTAAGGCCTTCGGTTATAAAGAGTTTCTTAAGTGCCATGACAAAGTGGGGATTCTGGAGCAAACCGTTTAAACAGACTTTTGAAGAAGCATCTTATTCCATGTTCCAGCTTCTTTCATTTAAAGAACAGAAGAAAATATATGATAACCTTGTCTATGAATCAGGAAGAGCGGCCTGCCAGGTTGCATTCTGGTTTATAAACCCAAAATCTCCTACAAGGGTGAAGTCAAAAAATGTCACATGTCCGGTACTACTGATAGGTGGTTCCCAGGATAAGATCGTTCCGGCATCAGTAGTACGAAAGATAGGTAAAAAATATAAAAAGGTAGCTACTTACATAGAGTATCCCCACCATACTCATTGGGTCTTAAGCGAACCGGGATGGCAGGAGATAGGGGAGGATATTGATAACTGGTTAAAGCACAAGCTTATTAAAAAAGTAAAATCACCTGCTGTAAAAAAGAAAAAATGATGGATCTCGCTAAAATCCTATATTGTTTTATATAAGGCGTTGTTAGTGTAAATAGAGTGGAAGTTCATTTTTCTCAAGGATCTCCAGCAGCGTGTCTGCAACGATCGGATGGAATTGTGTGCCTTTATTCTTCTTTATCTCTTCCATGGCAGATGTGATCCCAAGGCTTTTTCTGTAAGGACGGTTGCTCATCATGGCATCAAATGAATCTGCGATCCCAAGGATATAGGTCTCCAGTGTTATCATCTTTCCATTGGTTCCATCCGGGTATCCGTTCCCGTCGTATCTTTCATGATGATGACGCACAATGTGCGGTACGGTGTTAGAGATCCCCAAAGGCATTACTATTCTTTCACCCACAACAGGATGTTCTCTCATTTTAACCCATTCATCCTTTGTCAGTTTTCCGGGTTTTAACAGCACATTATCACTGATACCGATCTTACCGATATCATGAAGCAGAGCTGCCGTACGCAGATTCTGGATCTTATCCTGGCTAAGCTGCATATGTTTTGCAATATTTAATGCAATGTCACAAACTCTTTGACAATGCCCGTTTGTATAGGGGTCTCTTGCGTCAACTGTGGCCGCAAGTGACTCAACTGTATTTATATACGACTGCTTTAATTCATTATACAAGTTTGTATTCTCTATGGCAATAGAGATATCGGCACATAATGCTTTAATGATCTCCAGTTCGTATTTATTAAAAGGAGTATGATCTTTTTTGTTATTTATATTTATAACACCAATCGTCTTCTGCTTTGATATCAAAGGGCAGCTGATCAAGCTCTTATTGTAATAGGTCTCATGATTTCTGGAAATAAAACGCTTATCCTTATCAATGTTGGAGATCAATAGCGGTTCCTGATAGAAAGCTACCCATCCTGATATCTTTTCTCCCATCCTCAGGACCGTTTTCTTTACGACTTTCGTAGGTATTCCCATGGAAGCTCGAATCGTTAAATGCCCTGTATCATCTACAAGCATTATTGAGATCTTTTCGACTTTTAAGGTTTGATAGATCTGTTTCATTATCTTGTCGAGCAGGGTGTTTATATCCAGAGAGATCGCGATCTCTCTGAATAGTTCGGAAACACCGGTTAACTGATCAGCTCTCTGCTGAACTGTCTTTAAGGCTTCTTTCAGGTTATCAGCTTTGAGGATCAATTCTTTGGATTTTTTCTTTATATAAGCTGACGGTAAGCTGGTAAAATAACCTATAAGATAGAATAAAAATACAGTAGTAGAACAGAACAGGATGTGTTGTATACCATTTACCTTTAATCCTACAGAGGAAACATGGCTGATCACTTTAAAGTATTCCAGCCCGATTATACCGCAATAGAAGAGAGAGCTTATTGTGGCAATATATAAGCTGGAGGAAAGAGAGAGATTGGTGCCAGCGAACACAATAGGAAGAAGATACATCATAGCAAGCATTGGCATTTCTATTCCGCCTGCAAAATGAATGATCAGAGTAATAAAAATGACATCAATCGTTGTGTTATAATATATCAGTTTATCCAGTGCTTTCACTCTTTTGCGGATAAATGAATAGGGCTGGTTAAAGATGGCATCTGCCAGGCCTATGATAAATATTGGAAGTACAGAAAAGGATAACTTGAAGATCAGTTTTAGCAATAGTATTGCTACAGGGATCGCGATCGCACTTATGAAACGGATCATGTATGATGTATCATTTGCCCATATCAGATCATCTTCCATATAGTCTTTTTTAATTGTCATATCTTTATTATAAAATAAAATTATTAAATTTTGAGATATTCATATTAGTATAACTGTTTTTAAATAATTGTCAAATAATATAGGTAAAACTGACCTAAATTATTATTTAATTAATTTGAAGAAAAACCTTGATTTTTTAATTTCATATGGTATCATACCCTGCAATTTCATAAAATTAGGGTTTTTAAAGGGCAAACAGGAGGAAGTATAATGCCACGACAGGTGAATTTAGATAAAGTAAGAAATATCGGGATCATGGCTCATATTGATGCCGGTAAAACCACATTAACTGAACGAGTGCTCTATTATACCGGGCGATCACATAAAATCGGTGAAGTCCATGACGGTGAAGCACAGATGGACTGGATGAAGCAGGAACAGGAACGGGGGATTACAATTACATCTGCGGCAACAACCTGCTTTTGGAATGATAATCGTATCAATATCATTGATACGCCGGGTCATGTAGATTTTACCGTAGAAGTAGAACGGAGTCTCCGTGTGCTGGATGGTGCCGTGGCAATTTTTTGTGCTGTTGGTGGTGTTGAGCCTCAATCTGAAGCTGTCTGGAGGCAATCAGATAAATATAAAGTGCCAAAGTTGGCGTTTATCAATAAAATGGACCGTATGGGAGCGGATTTTTTTGCAGTTCTTAAGAATATTGAAGAGGACCTTCAAGTCAATGCTATTCCCCTTCAGATACCGATCGGAGCAGAAGAGAAATTTACAGGGATAATTGACCTTTTGAATATGAAAGCTATTATTTATGATGATGAATCATTCGGCAAGAATTTTCATGAAGAAGAGATCCCATCCGATTATTTGGAAGTAGCGAAAAAGTATCATCATATAATGATTGAAAAAGCAGTAGAACTTGAAGATTCATTGATGGAGAAGTATTTGGAGTCAGAAGATAAGATCACACAACAAGAGCTTGAAAAAGTGATCAGAAAAGGAACTATTGCCAATAAGATCATTCCTGTCCTCTGTGGAAGTGCTTTTAAGAA
>JAHITG010000206.1 GCA_018817865.1 Spirochaetota bacterium | reverse complement strand
GGCATGGGAGGCATGGGAGGCGGGGCCCCTATTAATATAGAAATTTACGGATATGACCTTGAAAAGACCATGGATTTCGCCAGACAGGTGCGCACTATCCTTAAAGAGATAAAGGGAACAGATAATATTATCATCTCCCGTCAAGACGGAAAACCTGAAATGCAGATACAGATAAACAAACAGAAAGCAAATGACCTTGGACTCTCTCTCTATCAGATCGCGGATACGATCAAGAATGGTTTTGCCGGCGTAACCGCAGCCCGATTCCGTGAGGAAGGAGATGAATATGATATTTTTGTGCGGTTACAAAAAGAAGACAGAAAGAGCCTGGACCATGTAAAAAACACCCTGATCCGCACCCCCTCCGGAGGCTTTGTATCCGTAGGGAATTTGGCAGACTTTGTGATCGAAGTCGGCCCCAAGAGCATTACACGAAAACAGAAAGAACGATATTTAAGTGTAACATCAGGCATCATAAAAAGGAACCTTTCTGATATCCTGGCTGATTTCAATGAGAAAATAAAAGAGATACCTATTCCATCGGGAATTCGCTACGAAATCTCGGGGTCAGCAGAAGATATGATAGAGACATTTAAAGTGCTCTTTCAGGTCCTCCTGTTAGGGATCGTTCTCGTCTATCTTATCATGGCAGCCCAATTTGAAAGTTTCCTGGACCCCTTTATCGTCATGTTATCCATTCCCTTTGCTTTTGTAGGTGTTATCTGGGCACTCTTTATAACCGGTGTTACACTGAACATCAACAGTTTTACCGGTATGGTCATGCTCATCGGGATCGTTGTTAATAATGCGATCGTTCTCATTGATAAGATCAACCAGCTTCGCCGTGTAGAAGGCTATAGCATACTTAAGGCTATTGAAGAAGGATGTATGATCCGTTTACGTCCGGTTCTTATGACCGCTTTCACCACAATATTCGGGCTTCTGCCTATGGCCATGGCCAGAAGTGAAGGGTCTGAATCATGGGTACCCCTGGGCGTAGCTGTCATCGGTGGGCTTTTTGTATCGACCATGATCACCCTTGTGATCATACCGACCGGATATATAATATTTGAAAAGAAGAAGCATAAAGGACTGGTAATACATCAGGAAAACTGTTAAACCTGCCAGGACTATACCATGACCAATTAAAAGCCTGTACGGATAATTTTTTACGAAAATGGATGAACTGCCGGGCTTCACGGAATGGAATTCCAGCCACCCTTAGAGATTACGCCTGTAATTCTCTGAATTACAGGCGTAATCTCAAGGACTAAAGTCCCGGGAATTTCTACCCTGAGAAATTTTTCTATGAAAAATTTCCAGGACCAAAGTCCTTGGAATCGCCAAAGCGATTCCTAAGGGTGAAATTCCTCGGGGCAGAATTACACGGAACTTCACAGAAATAAATTAGTTTTTAGTGTGTTTCTGTGTCTTTCTGTGGCCAAGGAAAACAGATGCTTGTTGCCAATGAATTACTGCAGAAAAGTAAAAAAATCAAATAAGTAAAAAAAGGCCGGTTTTTAACCGGCCTTTTTTTACTTCTGTTATTATTTACAGCTTTCTTTTCTTGTACTGATCGGTTTATATTTTTTATTGAAATCACCAATATACATGGCACGGGGACGGAAGATCCTGTTATGCTGCAGGTACTCCATGACACGGGCGGTCCATCCGGCTACCCTGCTAACGGCAAAAATAGGGGTGAACATCTCCGTCCGGATTCCCATAGCTTTATAGACCAGTCCGGAATAGTAATCAACATTCGGAAAGATCTTCTTCTCCTTCCCAAGCGTGGAAACAACGACCTTCTCCAGCTTATCAGCGATCTGGAATAATTGCCTGCTCTGACTGTTCCTGCTGCAGAGGTGCTTTGCCAGGGGTGCCAGGATCCGTGCACGGGGATCAAGGGATTTATAGACCCGATGGCCGAATCCCATGATCTTCTCTTTCTTCTGTACAGCTTCCTTATACCATTTCTCAACTTTATCAGGATGCCCGATCTTCTCCAGCATCTGCAGGACCCTCTCATTGGCCCCGCCATGAAGGGTGCCGTTCAAAGCACCGATCCCTGCCCCTATCGAAAAATAAATATCAGAAAGGGTGGAGGCCACGACCATGGAAGCAAATGTACTGGCATTCATACCGTGATCGGCATGCAGTATCAGGTTAATATCCATGATGCGCTCCTCTTCTTCAGTAGGCTGAACACCATTCATCATATAAAGGAAATTAGCGGCATGACTTAAAGACGGATGCGGTGCAATGGGAAGCTTTCCTTCACGGATCCGGGAGATGGCAGCAGCAATGGTGGGAAGGCCGGCTATCAGCCTGTGACAGGCCCGATAACCAATGGCTTCATCCAGAATATACTTCTCCATGATCAGTTTATCTTTCTTCAGCTTTGGTTCATAGATCGCATGCTCTTCTCCGCACGGAAGGGTCTCCATGGGTATGGAATCCTCATCCGAGCCGATAATATTTAAAATATCCGCATTATTAATATTCCTGTCACGATGTGATACTTTTTGACGCAAAAATTCCGTACCCAGTCTCAATGCTGCCATAGGATTCATGTCTTCCACCGGAAAACCCATCAATGTCCGCATTGTAAGAGGAAGGTCCCGAAATTTTATTAATTGATCCTTATAAGCCTTTAACTCTTTTTTTGTGGGAAGCCGTCCGTATAAAAGCAGATAAGAGACCTCTTCATAAGTAGAATTAATGGATAGATCAAAAATATCGTATCCGCTGTAGATGAGCCATCCTTTTGAACCGTTCACGTAACCGATACTACTTTCACAGGCAATGGCTCCTTCCAGGCCGGGTCCGACAGTGCATTCGATCGGCCAATCAAGCTTCTTCTTTGTGAGTCCCGGCTCCGGTTCGCTGCTTGTCTCCTTACGGGCCTTTTCAACGGCTTTCCGGATCAATTCTGTTATCTTTTTCGTTTCTTCATTCATTTCTTTATTGCCACTCCGTGATTAATATAATTATTTTGAATGTCATGTTAAGATAAAAATTAAAATCGAATAGTCAAATACTATTTACGGAATCCCTGCTGCTTATTGCCCCATTACCTCATCGTAAAGAGAAATATTCTTCTCTATAATATTCCTCCAGGAATATTTTTTAATAACCTGTCTGCGTAACTTGTCAAGAGAATCTTTAACTTTGGAATAGTTGGTCAATACATAGAAAAGGGCATCCACAAGATAATCCACCCTGGTCATGGGATTTAAAAAATTAACCACGGTCCCGCCGGCTACAATGCTGTACGGGATCTGCACCTCAGTAATATTTACTACTTCCAGGTTCCCTTCAATCCCGGAAGCAACGAACGGAACCCCTTTTATGACCGCCTCTATCAAGGACATCCCAAATGGAGAAACAATGGAAGGAATAATAAATACTTTTGCCATCTTATGAAGATACTTTTTGTCATTGATAATGGAAGGATCCGTACTCAGGCGGATACTGCTGCGGACCTGCTCATCTTTGATATTGCTGATCATCTTTTTCAATCTATCATAATACTGAATATTTTTTTCTTCAAGCAATCCGGCGATCAGAAGGGAATACTCCTGAGTTTCCCCCTTGTTATGCTTCTTTAATTTTTTCATTACAGCAGGGAAAGCAGATATCAGGTACTCCAGCCCCTTTGAAGGATCGATACGGTTTAAATTGAAGATAAGATTATGGGATATACCGTACTTCTCCTTTAAATGGCTCATCTTTTCATCATTCAATTTTGTATCTTCAACAAATCCTGATGGAATTCCATAAGGAATAACCCTGATATTCAATTTTTCAAACATATCAGGAAATATCCATGAGATCTCCTCCTTTACCGCCTCACTGCATAAAATGAGAAAATGCGAATACTGAAGCGCTTCCCTCTCCTTTGACTGAATATAACTGATCAGCTTCCGACCGGCTCCATCACTCTCTTTTTTAGCTTCTGTAATGGATTCCAGTGTATGAATAGAGGAAACAACTCGAAATCTCTCGAATTTCACCAGCTCTTTTGCCAGGGAAGGGATCATGAAATGCCCGTTCAGGAGAATGAGGGTCCGCTCTTTAACATGCCTGTCCAGGTATTTTAACACCAGTTCGCAGAACTCTTTTAACCTCCTGATCTCATCATCCTTAGACCCTTCAAAAGGGCTCCTGATCGAACCGGAGTCAGCTGTAAAGAATCTCCTGACCTTTACACTGCACTTTTTCTTCCCCTTGTAAACTTCGGGAACATCCAGGGTGATCTCTTCTGCTTCGGGAGCATCCTTAATACCGAAAGTCAGAACTGAAACATCATAATTTCTGATGGCCAGTTCTCGTGATAATTCAAGGGCATACAATCCCCCGCTTCCGGTTATCGTACCGATATACTGGGGGGAAATTAATATTATCTTCAATATCCTTTTCCTTATTATATTTTGAGCATTTTCTTAAACTCTTTGTCAAAAAAAGTAACGATCTTGGAAGTATCATTTTTGCAGCTCTGGATACAGACTTTACCGTCGGAAAATTTCTGCCTCTCATGAAAATTACGGGCTTTGATCTTATCTTCAGAGATAATGGACATTTTATACTCTATATCATCATACGCCTTTAAAATATTTTTAGTCCCTTTTCTGTAAACTTCAATAGCTTCAATTTGACGCATAACATTCATCCGCTCCGCTTCAGGAGTGATCGCCAGACGAGCTTTAATCTCATCTCCATAAAGCTTGGTTTTTAATTTGGAATCATTATACCCTTTAAATATATCTTCATAATTCACCTTTAAATTCTTGAATTCTTCAATAATATCGGCTTTAATGATCCTTCTCATATCATCAAGGGCCAGTTTATCATCGAATCCGTACCGCTCATCAAAAACATTGGAATCAAGAATACTCTTCAGTCCCATCTCCAGCCTCTCTGCTATTTTATCCGTTACGCGAGTAACATCACCGAGGTGAGTGATCTCAATACCATCGGTACTGGTGATCTCTTTCTTCTCCTGCTTTTTTTCTTCCGATTCAGGTGCTTTGGTTTCCTGATGAGGTGCTTCTGCACCATCCCCGTTAATGTTATACTTCTCTTTTAAAAACTCCTTACCCATTTCCCCCATCTTATGCTTGACTTCATACTTGATAACATTATCAGTAGCAATATTATCGTATTTATCTGTTACAAAATGGCCATCCAGTACACTTTTTATGATCTTGATGATCACGACCTTCTTTTTAATCGGATCATACTTCAGTTTATATTCCTGTCCTTTCTTATCAATATACTTTTTTCCCAGATCAGATGGCTTGATCTTATGAAGTCTGATCTCATTAATATCATTGATATGAACAATATCTTTATTTGTGTTATTACCTCCGAAAATCATACTTAGTCACTCCTATAAATTTAAGCGCCAGGAAAGTCCGAGCTTATAACTGCTGAAACTTGTAACTGGGATACCGCCTTCTACTACAATGCTGCTGTTGTTCTTAAAGGGTTTAAATTTGATACCCAGTATAAAGTCACCCGGATAAATGATCTCATTTTCAATGAAATCAAGATCAAAATCAAGTCCAAAATAATTATCAATTGTATTAAAAATATTTCCGATAGATAGTCCCAGATCAACACCGGGATTCTCTTTATTATAATGACCGCCAAGAGTCAGAGTAAAGTAATCCGTCCCTCCCAGCCTCTTCAGAATGAGTATCCTGCCCTCAAGGCCGAGATAGACGCTCCCCTCTTCTTCCCTGGTATACCCGATTTTAATGACTGAATTAAGCCGGTCACTGATCCCGAAATCCGTACTTCCCAGAAATCCAAAATAAGCATCAGCATCGATAAAAGTGGAAAGAGCCAATGAAATATCTCCTTTGAATAGAAGGGCCGGACTGTTATAACTCAGTCCGCATAGTGCGGAAACACAGAAAAAAATGGACAGGAAAATGATAATCACTTTATTGATCATTCTATATCTAAAATAACAACTGGAATTACAATTTCAATATTTTTTTATTAAATATTACATATATATAGCTCTCTTCATTTAAATCTTGACATTAAAATAATTTTCATTATTCTGCATATATAAGAAAATATTATCAATATCACTATGACGATGGAAAAACGAACAAAAATATATGAACGCATGATACGGGAAGGTATCGACCGGGCATATCTTGAGAATATTCTACAAAAAAGAAAAGAGAT
>JAHITG010000205.1 GCA_018817865.1 Spirochaetota bacterium | reverse complement strand
GTCTCTTTTGAGGATATCGAAGAGATCATAAAGGAGGCTAAACTTGAACTGTGGACCAAATTCGGGGCAACGAACCTTTATTTTAATTATATAGGGGTGAAGAGCCTGGAGCCATTCTTTAACGATAATTTAAAAACTGCAGATGAGCTTTATAAGGAGATGGAAAAAGGAAAACTGCCGCTTTTTGCGAAAAAGATAGAGTATGTTCCTCATAAAAGCCAGATCATCCAGTTTTTAAACCAGTGGAAGTTATGGGATTTAAAGGAGTTTTTTGATAAAGAGACGCAGGAGAAGATCAAAAAGTACGAGGATGTGCTGCCTTTTTTATATGATGAATATCTGAATAAGCTGGATAAGCTAAGGACATTGAAAACGGAATCCGGGAACTACCTGATTGACAGGCGGAACAATCTTCACAATTCATATGTGAACTGGAAAGCAGCGATGAATATACAGAAGGATTATGATATAATTATCTCAAACACATTGATCGTATATGATGATTATCTGTATCCTTATCCTCACGCTGTTCTGCGTTATGCCAAGGTAGGGGGAAGTTCCTTTGAGAGTCCTCAGAGGAATGTATTTGATGGTACGACTGCCATGGTAAATCTTTTTGAGATGCTGACACCGCTGGATTATTTTAAAACGGAACATGCTTATAAGGATATACCGCGGGTATACTGGAACAAGATAATCGGCAGGTACATCATGGCACATGAGATGGGCCATATGATCTATCTGATCCCTGATGTATATGACCATCCAAAAGGCTGCCTGATGGATTCTTCAATGGAGAATATGGATTATGTTGCCGGATATGAATATCTTGTAAAGTATCCTATTGAATGCCCGAAATGTCAGCCTTATGTCACTGCCAGGAATGAGCATTTTGCCGGGGATAAACTTTTTCAAGAAAAAAAATATAATGAAGCGATTTATGTTTATAAATTAGCCCTGAAGATGACACCGAAAAAACTGGATATTGATCGTGATCAGTATATTTCATTAATAGAGTATAAGATCGCCAGGTCCTATTTTGAACTGCAGGATAAAAAGATGACTCTTTTTTATCTGAAGAATGCTTTACAGAAGAACAAGGATAATGAAAAAGCAAAGGATCTTCTGAAAAAGGTAGGTCAATAATAAATAAGAGAAGAAAGGAACAAATGGAGAAACAAAAACCTGTATCAAAAGGATTTAAAGTTGTCATTTTGATCTTTATTTCAGTATTCTTTCTGTATACAGGGGCCTTTATCTTGAGGGTCCATAGTCAGACATCCCGGTTTAAGGTGGTTATTAATCCTGAACACGGCGGCCGCCAGGCAGTGGCAACGACAAAGGACGGGGACCGGTATGATCCGATCAATCATAAGTATACTGTGAATTATGATCAGGGAGTTGAAACAAGTGAACTGTCGGAATATGATATACTTTACAGACTAAGCTTAAAAATAAAGAAAAAATTGAATAATTCACAGTCCTGGTGGAGCTGGGGGCAGTTTGAAAAAATACTGACTAAATACGGGAAAAAGAAAAAGTATGATAAGATCGTTTTTGATACGGAACTTACTAAAAAAGCAAGAAGCAAGAGAGATCTTAAAAAAGATATTAACAGGCGTTATCGTCTATTCGATCATTCTCCACGAAGTATTTTAAAAAGCAGTAAAATGGGGATATTGAGTTTAGTAAAGAAATTCAATCCGGATATTGTAATAAACCTCAATTTTAATTATAAAGGAAGCAGTGATAACGACCTGTTCTCCATTACCGTTCCGGATGTGGGATTTTTTAAATATATTAAAGATAAGATCATAAATAAAGATCTGAACTTCATTAAACATCAGAAAATTATTAACGCCTGGTATGGTTCAGGAAAGAATGCGAAAATTAAAAATTTGCTTAATGATACCTGGGTCTATTTTACAGGACTGCTCCCCGACGGAACTCTTGTTTCACCTTCTAAAGAATTTCTGGGGCATGGCCAGAATCTTCTGATGTGGAAGTATAGTGATAAGGATTATATTGAAAATTACAGGGATCCCGGCACTCATCCTCAATATGCCCGGTATTTAAAAAATTTCAAACCTGTCGGGAAATTCTGGGAGAGGGAAGCACATGATGCAGAGAAGCTTAAAAGAGCTGAAGGTGATCATAATATGGGAGATAATACCTATATGAGTGAAGAGATGATAAAATATATTATTGCTATTTTAAATTATAAAAGTGATGCAGAGAGCAGGAGCATCAGAAAAGGAAGGCCTGTTTTTTCATATGATCCTTTTCCGCTATATGTTAATTCTCTGGTAATAAATGTGAATCTGGGATCGATCCTCAATAGTTCAGCAAAGAAGATCTTTACGGAAAGGCAGGAGGAAGTATCGGATGCCGTCTGTGTGGCCCTCTATTCCATCTGCAAGGGGTTTGAATTGAAGGATCTTTCAGCTTCTGATATAAGGCCGGATGGAAATCCTGTTGATTTCAAAAAATATTATAAGCATAAGTATTTTGGAAGGTACAGGAAAAGTTACAAATAAATATTAGCTTATTTTTAAATTCCTATTTGTATAAGCCGATAATATAAGCAGATATCAAAATATCAGTTTTACGGTGATATTAAAGGTGCTGATCAGGTATATGTTTTTTTAAGGAGGTCATGTGATGGCTAAAAAGAATTGCTGGGAAGTTAAATTATGCGGAAGGGAACAGGGCGGGAAAAAAGTCAGCGAGCTGGGAGTCTGTCCCGCTTCTAATACCGTAAAAGCAGATGGAGTTAATAATGGAAAGAACGGGGGAAGAGCCTGCTGGGTAATTGCCGGTACTTTGTGCGAAGGAAAAGTTCAGGGAATCTTTTCATTTAAGAACGTAACCTGCAAAGAATGTGACTTTTATAAACAGGTAAAAGATGAAGAGGGTGAAGATTTTAAAGAAACAATATAATTGAACATAATACTGCTGTATATCCGGTCGATTATTTAAAATTCCATTATTTTTGAATAGACTGCACCACCGGGCTGTAATTCACTTTTAAAGAGTGTGATCTTTTTAACGGGAAAAGACTGCTTCGAGATGCTTTTGAATTTTTCATTATATCTTTCCATGACTCTATGGAAATCTTTGAGCTCTGAATTTCCACTTATCTTTAAACGGGCTATCGTGACATGGGGAACAAACCGTCTTTTTTCTTTTTGGAATCCGAGTGGTTCCAGGGACTGTTCGATCATTTCGAAAAGATCCGACAGTTCATTTTTGTTATTCTCTTTAAAAGAGACCCAGAATATTTTAGGGATCCCCTTTAGAGGGAAGAGGCCGTATGAATGAGTGAATAATTCACTATCCATATTCAGCTTAAGATCTTTCAGTGTTTCGCAGATCTTCTCTATCTGTTTTTCAGATACAGCTCCTAAAAATTTTAAGGTCATATGAAGGTTCTTCTTCGGTATCCACCGGATCCTGATCTTTTTATCAGAGGAAATATTTTTATAGCTGTTTTCTATTTCATCTTTAACTTGATCCGGAAGATCGATTGCAATGAATATTCTGGTAAGTCTCTTTTGTCCTGTCTCTTTATCTTCATTTATGAAAGCCATGAAGGATCATAAACCCTGAAAAAAAGGAGGGCTCGGGAAATGACAGGGAATATTATTGGGAAGTATCCAATAAAAATAGATGGGGATAAGAAGGGAAGCCCGAGCCCTGTTTTAAAATTAAATAATAAAATGACATGTTGTAGATTTTTTGCATTCCTTTGCTGAAATTTGTATTTATCCTGCTTTTAAACCCTCTCAGATTTATAATTAATCAATATAAATTAGAAGTCAAGAAAAATAAATATTTAATGTGAAAAAATGTCTGTTTTTATAAAAAGGTGATGCCCCCATACACCCGATGTGCATGAAATTATCATTATTGTTTTACTAATAAATATAACAAATTTACAGCTTAAAGCAAGCAAAATATGAATTGAATTAAGTTTAGTTATCCTTCTACCATGGTGCAGACGGTTCCCTTTTTTTGTTTGGAGCCGGAGCCTTTCCTGACGATCTTCATAATGACCTGGTCTGCCCCGAGATTGCAGATCTTTAAGCGGACCAGGAGTCGGCTTAATATGCCATTTGGTATGCAGAAGGATTCTAAAATTGTGATATCATTTTTTCTGCAGAACTGCCTGAAATCCCTGATGGAGAGGAAGTGCAGATTAGGTGTGTCATACCATGAATAGGGGATCTGTCTGGTCATGGGGAGTCTCCCTCTTATACCAAGTCTCAGTCTGTGTTTCCAGTTAGCAAAATTGGGAAATGAGAGTATCCCGGTTTTTGCTACGCGCAGCATTTCTTTCAGAACAAGAGCAGGTTTATGCACTTCAAGCAGTGTTCGGCTAAGGATCGCATAATCATAAAAATTATCCGGTATCATACCCAGTCCTTCATCAAGGTCAACCTGAAAGGAAGGTACCCTGTTTTTTGTACATTTTACAATGTTCCCGTAATCAATATCAATACCGTGTCCTGCAATTATCTTCTTTTCCAGCATCTGGCAAAGGAGGGTGCCGTCACCGCATCCAAGGTCCAGGAGCTTTATGCCGGAACTGATATCAGGTTCGATCATTTTTGTAATTATATTGAAATCACGCGGCATGTCTTTAACAGGACAGAATATTTTTTTGTTTGGAGTACTCTGCTTCCAAAAAAAGGAGGAGATCATTTTTGTAAGATCATTATTCTTAATAAGAAAAGAATCATGTCCGTACGGTACCGACAGGTTGCAGTAGGTTACCTCTTTGCCGGCCCTCAGCAGATTTTCAGCCAGCTCTTTTGATTGTTCAGCAGGATAGAGCCAGTCCGAAGAGACGGAGATTATCAGCAGGCGGCTCTTTAATTTCCTATACACTTCCTGCGGTCTCTTTTCCCTCTCTGTGAGGGAGAATGCATCCAAAGCTTTTGTGATATACAGGAAAGAGTTTGCGTCAAAGCGTTCAATAAAACTTTTTCCCTGATAATTAAGATAACTCTCTATCTGAAAATCTGTTGTAAATAGACTTTTTTCAATATCGTCACGCCGTTCCCGTCCAAATTTTTTATCCATTGATTCTTTGGAGAGATATGTGATGTGTCCTATCATTCTGGCCAGGGAAAGGCCTTTATCAGGCCTTTTTTTATTATAATAATTTCCTTTATTCCATAACGGATCAGCCATGATTATGTTGCGGGCAACGATGTCAAATGAAAGAGCCTGCGCAGAAAGGCTTTCAGATGATGCGATGCAGACAGCATTCTCGACCATATCCGGATATCTGAAGCACCATTCCAGGACCTGGGCTCCTCCTGCTGATCCCCCAATAACTCCATACAGTTTTTTTATGCCCAGTTCTTCCATGAGAAGTTTTTGGACTTCCACCATATCCCCGATGGTTATTTCAGGGAATTGTGTACCGTATGGTTTTCCGGTTTTAGGGTTGGCGCTTGACGGTCCGGTCGTTCCCTTGCACCCGCCCAGAACATTCGAACAGATCACATGGAATTTATTCGTGTCGATACCTTTTCCGGGTCCTACCATGGAGTCCCACCAGCCCGGTTTTTTATCTTTTCGGGAATGAATTCCGGCAGCATGAGCATCACCTGTAAGGGCATGGCAGATCAGGATGATGTTGTCACCTTTATCAGAAACAGTGCCGTACCGCTCAAAGGTTACTTCCACTTTTGGCAGGAATTTGTGGTTTTCAAGTTGAAACCCGTTTTTTGGTAAAGGAAGGTTGACCCTCTCCTTTTTAACTATTCCGATCGATCTGTTCTTCATTATGACTTTTCCTGCTCTTTTACCATCTTGCTTAAGATATTAAACAATACTTTATGATTCTGTTGTCCAAAGTTTTTTATCCCCTGAACCATTTTATTTTCGGTTTGAATATATTTTTCTTTTATAATTTCATCTTTACAGTTCGATATCAGAGTGTTCATTGAACTTTCCGTGGTTTCAAGATGGTACTGGAATCCTAGTATCCTGTTTTTGTAATTAAAAGCCTGGTTTAAACATCCCTCTGATGACATACAATGAATGGCTTTCTCAGGAATATCAAATGTATCGCCATGCCAGTGAAAAACCGTGAGTTTGTCAGGTGAATCTTTGAATAACAGATCCTGTTTTCCCGGTTCTGTTTTATTTACGGGGAACCAGCCGATCTCTTTATAGCGGTTCCTGTAGATTCGGGCTCCCAGGACATCAGCAATAATCTGAGCCCCCAGGCATATCCCGATCACAGGCACCCCTCTTTTTATGGCCTGTTCAATAACCTTTTTTTCCTGTACAAGCCATGGATATTTATTCTCTTCATTGGTGCTCATGGGTCCGCCCATTATGATCAGAAGGTCTATCTTATTCAGAGGAGGAATTTTCCGGTCTTTGAAAAAAGGAGTAACCGTAATATCCCATAACCGTTCTTTGGCCCATTCTTCAATGACTCCTAATCCTTCGAAAGGAACATGCTGAAAATAGTGGAGTTTTCCTTTCATTTCAGCATTAGCTCTTAAGAAAAGTCACTTTTACTTTTTTTACATCCCATAACGGCTCCAGCATCTCTACGATCTCTTCTTTCAGATTACCTGCGAATTGGTGTTCCTCTTTTAGATTCAGGGCTACGGTAATGATCCCGTCTTTAATTTCTGTATTACTGACAAGGGCTCCTTTCTGAACATCCAGGCCTGTTATTGGGTTTATGACATGCTTTAGCCTCTCTTTG
>JAHITG010000204.1 GCA_018817865.1 Spirochaetota bacterium | reverse complement strand
TAAGTAAATTAAAAAGATGGCAGCTGCTTTCTATAGTTGAAAAAGCCAAATAAGGGATAAATTATGATACAGTTAGAATCAAGATTAAATGTAGCAGACAATTCGGGAGCTAAAAAGATAAAGTGTTTTAAGATCCTGGGCGGAAGTAAAAAAACATACGGATATATAGGTGATATCATTGTTGCCTCTGTAAAGGATGCTCTTCCGAATGCTCAGATCAAAAAAGGCGAGATCGTTAAAGCTGTTATTGTCAGGACAAAAAAAGAGGTAAGGCGAAAGGATGGCACTTATATCAGGTTCGATGATAATGCAGCTGTTATAATCGATCAGGCGCAGAATCCCAGGGGGACAAGAATATTCGGCCCCGTAGCCAGGGAATTAAGAGAAAAGAAATTTTCTAAGATCATTTCGTTGGCACCGGAAGTATTATAAGAGTAAAACTATTTAGTTTTTTAAATGGAGAAAGTTTAAATGCGAAAATTTAAAAAAGTTATTGAGAAGCTGGTAAAAGTTCAGATAAAAAAAGGCGATACCGTTGTTCTTTTATCAGGAAAGGATAAAGGGAAGCAGGGACGAGTACTGGTGGTAGATTATACCCGCCATAAGGTCACCGTAGAAGGTATGAATAATGCTAAAAAAGCCGTGCGTCCTTCTCAGCAGAATCAAAAAGGCGGTATTGTTGATGTTGCATTGCCGGTACATATCTCTAATGTTAAATTGATCTGTCCCAAATGCTCCAAACCGGCTAATGTGACCAGAAAAGTAATGAATAATAAAAAAGTGCGTGTCTGTAAAAACGAAAAATGTAAAGAAGTGATAGATAAATCATGACCGAGTTATTACAGAAGATGAGGATAAGAGCAGATAACAGGAGTTAAATAATGGTTCCAAGAGTAAAAGAAATTTATTTTAAAAAAGTTTTACCTGAACTTATGAAAAAACATAATTTAAAGAACAAGAACCAGGTGCCTGTTCTTGATAAAATTGTTGTTAATGTCGGTGTGGGTGAAGCAAAGGATAATCCAAAGGTCTTGACAGCAGCAGCAGAGGAGTTATCTGTTATTACAGGACAAAAAGCACTTATTACGAAAGCAAAGAAATCTATCAGTAATTTCAAGCTGAGGCAGGGTGTTGCTATCGGAGCAAAGGTTACTCTCCGGGGCAATATGATGTGGGAATTTTTTGATCGTTTGATCAATGTAGCTTTACCGAGGGTAAGGGATTTCAGGGGCTTAAGCCAGTCCTCATTTGATAAGTTCAACAATTTCTCGATCGGTGTTAAGGAACAGATCATTTTTCCGGAAATTAATTATGACGATGTCGAAAAAGTCCATGGATTGGATATCACATTGGTAATAAAGAACGGTAAAAAGAGAGATCTTGTAATAGCTTTTTTTACTGCCATAGGATTCCCGATAAAAATTAAAGAAGAGGACCCTGCAAAGATCGAAGCTGAAAAAAGAGAAGAGGCATTGAAGAAAGCGGAAGCCCTGGAAAAAGCTAAAGAGGAACAGGAAGGGGAAAGACAGGAGAAAGTAGATAAAGCAAAAGAAGAAGCCGGAGATGAAACCCCCAAAGGGGATAAGGCTGATAAAGGGGACAAGGATAAAGATAAACATGGTGGAGATAAAAAAGACCATGGTCATGGTGAAAAAGGTAAACATGGTGAAGATAAAAAAGACCACGGCCATAGCGATAAAGCCCATGGTGATAAAAATGAAGGCAAAAAGAAGGCAGAGGTCAAGAAGTAACTAAAGCTGTTTCAACACCTTTATTATTTGGAGGAACAATGGCAAAGAAATCGTTGATAGAAAGAAACAACAGTAAGCTGAAGTTCAAAACGAGAACAAGGAACAGATGCCGTATTTGCGGGAGGCCAAGAGGGTTTATGAGGAAGTTTGGGATCTGCAGGATCTGTTTCAGGGATCTGGCAGGAAAAGGAATGTTGCCGGGTGTTAAAAAGTCAAGCTGGTAATTATCGGAGGTATAATTAATTTATGAGTATTACAGATCCAATTGCGAATTTATTAACTATTATCAGAAATGGTGCTCAGGCTCAAAAAGAGCATGTAGATGTACCATCATCAAATTTAAAAGTACAGATAGTGAAGATCTTGAAGGATGAGGATTTTATAAGTAATTATAAGATTATACGGGATAATAAACAGAATATCATCAGAATATTTCTGCTGTATAAAGACGGTAAAAGTGTGATTACATATATTAAACGTATCAGCAAACCGAGTTTGAGGATCTATAAAAAATATAAAGAAGTTAAAAGGGTTCTTAACGGGTATGGTATTTCTATTTATTCTACCCCTAAAGGATTATTAACGGATAGAAAAGCACGTGAGTTGAAACAGGGCGGTGAATTGATTTGCACTGTCTGGTAAAGGAGTATATAAACGATGTCAAGAATAGGTAAAAATCCGATCGATCTGCCTGAAGGTGTGACTGCAGAGATCATGAATAATAAAATTACAATTAAAGGACCAAAAGGTGAGCTCACTGAACATTTTACTGATAAGGTCAAGATCAGCAAAAAAGAGAACCAGATAGTAGTAGAACCTGTCGGTGTAATAAAAAAGGATAAAAGTATTTCTGCATACTGGGGAACGGCAAGAAAATTGATCCAGAACCTTGTTGATGGAGTTACAAATGGATTTGAGAGAAAGCTGATCCTTATAGGAGTAGGATATAGAGCTGCTATGCAGGGAAACAAGCTTATCCTGACCCTGGGGTATTCTCATCCGGTGGAAATGGAAGTTCCTGAAGGATTAAAAGTCCAGGTCCAGGATAATGTGAATATTATCATAACGGGATCAAATAAATATCAGGTCGGACAGTATGCTGCAGTGATACGTGAGAAACGGAAACCTGAACCGTACAAAGGAAAAGGATTACGTTATGCTGATGAACATATTAAACATAAAGTAGGAAAAACAGGAGTTTAGTATTATGGGAGTATTAGAAAAAAAAATAAAGCGTAATGAAAGAAGAATAAAGAGGGTAAGAAGAAAGATCAATGGGACAAAACAGCGCCCAAGGGTTGCGATCACTCAAACGAACAAGCATCTTTATGTACAGGCTATAGATGATACAACCGGAAAGACACTTGTGTTTCAGTCTACTCTCTCAAAAGAGATCAAAACCAAGACAAAGAGCAAGAAGAGTATTCAGGTTGCATTGGATCTTGCTGAAAAGTTTTATGAAAAATTAGGAAGTGCTAAGATAGACACTATTGTGCTTGATCGGAGAAATAAACAATTTCATGGTGTTATTAAATCTTTTTCAGATAAGCTCAGAGAAAAAGGTGTTAAATTTTAAATTAAGAGGTGAAGAGTGGCTGAAACAACGGAATTAAAAGAAGAAATAATATCAATTGCCCGTGTGGCTAAAGTTGTAAAAGGTGGACGGAAATTCGGGTTTCGAGCACTTGTCGCCGTTGGAGATGAGAAAGGAACTGTCGGTATTGGAATAGGAAAGGCACGGGAAGTGCCGGATGCGATACGTAAAGCCGTGAATGATGCAAAAAAAGCCATGGTGAAGGTTCCCATTATCAACGGTACAATACCTCATGAGATCTTTCATAAATATAAAGCAGGTCGGATACTTTTAAAACCGGCTGCACCGGGAACAGGTCTGATCGCGGGAATATCTGCCAGGCCGATCTTGAGCAGGGCCGGTATTACAGATATTCTTTCAAAGAGCCTGGGATCCAATACCCCTATGACAGTAGCAAGAGCAACTCTGGAGGCATTAAAACATTTAAAAGGATTAGTAGATGAAGATAATAATGGGAACAGTAAAGAGGATAAAAAAGAAGAATAAGGAAGCAATGAGGTTCTTATGGCAGAAAAAAAAGTTTCAGTTAAATTAATAAAAAGTCCTATCGGGTATAATCCGAAGATCAGAGGAACAGTAAGGGCTCTGGGTTTGAGAAAAATGCAGCAAGTCCGTAAACATAAATTGACACCTCAGGTTAAAGGAATGATCAACAGTGTGAACTTTCTATTAGAGGTTACAGAGGAGTAAACTAAAGATGGCTGAGAAAGAGATTAAACTAAAAATAGAGAAGCCGGAAGGAATGCGCAAGAAAGGAAAGCGGCGCGGCCGCGGACCGGGATCTACTCTGGGAAAACAATCCGGTAAAGGTCATAAAGGACAGAAAGCAAGAGCAGGAGGGAAACTGCGCCGCGGGTTTGAAGGAGGCCAGATGCCCCTTCACAGGCGTATTCCGAAAAGAGGCTTTACAAATATCTTTAAAACAAACTACTACATTATTAATCTGGGTAATCTGGATACAATGGTAAAGAGTAATGAAGTACTGGATGTTAAAAGATTGAATGACCTGGGATTGATCAAGATCGGAGACAGCTTCAAAAGAAAGAATTCTCTCATCAAAATACTCGGTAATGGTGAAATATCCAAACCAATTACTATTTACGCTCATAAGATCTCGAAAAGTGCAGGAGATAAAATATCCAAAGCAGGCGGAAAGGTCTTTATTTTAAGCAGGAAGATGAAATTGAATAAGAAGATCATTGAAATTGCTGATAGTAAAATTGAAAAAACAGAATATAAAAAGGTGAAATAATGTTTGAAAAGCTATTAAATATATTTAAAGTACCTGATCTCAGGAAGAGGGTTTTCTTTACTGTGGCTATCCTTATTATTTACAGGATAGGGGCCCATATCCCCACGCCTGGAATCGATATTACAGCACTGAAAGGTTATTTTGAACAGCATTCCGGGGGGCTTCTCAACCTGGTAGACATGTTCTCAGGAGGCGCTTTAAAACGGTTCACTGTCTTTGCTTTAGGGATCATGCCTTATATTTCATCCAGTATTATCCTCCAGCTTTTAACCGTGGTTATCCCTGCACTTGAGAAACTTTCCAAAGAAGGAGAACTCGGAAGAAAGAAGATCAATCAGTATACCAGATATTTAACAGTAGTTATTTGTGCTATGCAGTCTTACGGTTTAAGTATATGGATGAAAAGCATGTATGCTCCTAATGGGTCTCCGGTCGTGCCGAATCCTACTTTGGCGTTTACTCTGATCACGATGCTGACCATTACATCCGGTACTATCCTTTTAATGTGGTTCGGGGAACGGATCACGGAACGGGGAATAGGGAACGGTATCTCTCTTTTGATCTTTGCCGGTATTGTTGCACAATTCCCGTCAGCATTTATGGAGCTGGTTTTAAAGATCAAACTGGGTGAGTTCAATCCGGTCTTTTTAATTGTTGTTCTCGGGCTTTTTGTCGGAATAATAGCATTTATCATATATATTGAACAGGGACAAAGACGGCTTCCCGTGCAGTATGCCCAGCGGATCGTAGGCCGTAAAGTGTACGGTGCTCAGACTACCCATATTCCTTTAAAGATAAATCCCGCCGGAGTCATGCCGATCATTTTTGCATCAGCTATTATTCTTTTCCCTGCCCAGATAGCGCAATTTATCGGACAGAAAGTGCCTATCTTCAGCAAGATAGCATTAATGTTCGCTCCTGACACTTTTTTATATCTGTTTTCTTATGGTATTTTAATCGTATTTTTTACTTATTTTTATACGGCTATAACATTCAATCCAAAAGATCTGAGTGAAAATTTGAGGAAATTCGGTGGATTTATTCCGGGTATCAGGCCTGGAGATAATACCACGAAATATATTGAAAAGGTCTTGAACAGGATCGTCCTGCCCGGATCCTTCTTTTTAGCATTTGTTGCGATTATTCCGTCTATTATCCAGATGTGGCTGAACATACCGGCGAGTATTGCCTATATGATGGGCGGTACATCCATGCTGATCACGATCGGAGTTGCCCTGGATACCATGAAACAGATCGAAAGCCATTTGATCATGAGGCATTATGACGGGTTCCTGAAGAAGGGAAAAATGAGAGGAAGGTTTCAGTAAAATATGAGAATTATTTTATTAGGCCCTCCGGGAGCAGGAAAGGGAACACAGGCTGAG
>JAHITG010000203.1 GCA_018817865.1 Spirochaetota bacterium | reverse complement strand
GCTGGAAAGTATTTCAAGGGAGATCAGAACCATGCAAACACTGCACGAATGATCAATTAATAGACGCAAATGGTAAGCCCACAGGCCTTTGTACCTGGCAAAATAAAGATCCCGTTACGGGCAAATGGTATATAAATAATGACCGTGCCATAGAATGGTCAGATGGACGTTTGGTAAGGATAGAAATAGCGACAGATATTACTGGCTTAAAACACATAATGATGCCGGTACATCAGGATTCTCTGCTGTTATTTCCAATACAACATTCCGGGTTGCTTATAAAGTTCCAAAATTTGTTGCCGGCTTAAGATTAGAGAAATCCGGCGGGAAAAATATGCTTTCCTGGTCTGCAGTAACAAGAAATAGTGATAATTCGGAATTAACTCCGGCAGAACTAAATGGACTTGATTATTACAGGATTTATAGAAGTACTTCACCGGATGGCCCCTGGAATGTTATTGGAACTGCATCAGGCCGTTCTTATGAGGACGGTGTATCTGACAATACTGTATATTATTATAATGTAACGGCAGTGAATAAAGGGAATAATGAAGGTGAGAACTGGTTTACAATGGATTCTTCTGATAACAGAAATACGATTATTCAAATAGATGATGGCACTGGTAATCCGGAGGTAAAAATTATAATACCTTATAATAGTGCAGGAATATTATATATGAATGATAATGGTTATCAGGATGATCTATGGGTAAGCATAATAAAAACACCGGGTGAAGAAGATGTTGTTGGATATTATGAAGTCAGGATGATGAAGTATGCTGATGACAAGGTTTTATCCGGAGCGGATTTTAATGGAGATGTCCAGTATAGTTTCTATTATAAGGTTGACCCTGCAACAGGTTATATTGAAAATACAAGGATGCTGCTGCCGGAGCAGGCAGACCGGTTTTTAGGGGTATACAGGCATAATGGTATAGAATGGGTGTTTCAAGGCGGAAAAATAGACACAACGCATAATTGCATTGTATTTAATTCTCAAAAAGGGGACAGGTATGCCGTAAGGGTAAGAGAGAGGGCAAAAGAATTTACCTTACGGCAGCTGGAGCCAAAGAAGATTTTTACTCCCTATGGTGAAGAGCCGCATAAAGAGATGCGTTTTTATTTTGAAAATCCCGAATTAAAAGAAGCAAAATGTGTGATCTTTACTTTACGCGGCAGGAAAGTAACGGAACTTTCTAAAAAGATGTTAAGTGATACGGATGGTTATTTTTACTGGGATGGTAAAGATGATAATAATGAGATGGTTTCCGGCGGTGTTTATATTTATCAGTTAGAATGCGGCGGAAAGAGAATAAATGGTACAGTCATTTTGGCCAAGTAAATGATCAAATAAATTTAAAAGAGGAAAATGTTATGAAAACGGACAAATTGATAATTTTAATTATAATTTTAATGATGTGGAATACAACAGGCCATACTTCATTTGAGGATCTGGGATTTGGAGCCCGCGCATCATGTCTCGGGACAGGGTACGTCGGGTTAAGTGATGATATGGGCGCTGTTTATTATAATCCATCAGGTCTTGCCCAGTTAAAACAAAATGAAGCGATGTTATCTTTTACCAGGCTTCATTGGGGTTTGGGAAGTAATAACACTGTAGATGAAGATAATATTCTTTACATGCTATCCTGCGGTTATGTTCATGATTTCAATATTGTTCATCTGGGAATTGGGTATAATAGATTTGCTTTAGACAGTTATTATAATGAAAATACATTTATAATCTCTTCTGGAACTGAACTTAGAAAACTTATTAAGTCATTGAAAAAATTAAATTTAAATGCAGGATTAAATTTAAAAATATTAACTAAGAGCTTTGCCAAAGATATTTATACAAGTGTAAATCCTGTATTCGTTGATAATGGCTATAGTGAAACAGGATATGGTATGGATTTTGGTTTATTATATAAGATGTATAAAATGGAACAGTTATCTATAGGAATGGCAGTAGAAAATGTTTTTTCATCGGATATGGGCATACAAAATGAAGATAGAATTAACAGGAGGATTAGTCTTGGTGTGGCATATATTTTAGAAGGTAAATATTTGATCAAAGATTCTACATGGTTAAATAAATTTATTCCTTTAGTTGGAGTTAAACTTGATGGTAATGATCCCCTTGGCGGGATCGGTGCGGAAGTCTGGTTTCTAAAAAACGGT
>JAHITG010000202.1 GCA_018817865.1 Spirochaetota bacterium | reverse complement strand
TATGACACCTAACGGGGGCCCCAATGGAAGCACGACAACTGTTGTATTTTATCTCTTTAAAAATGCATATGAACAATTCAGAATGGGATATGCAGCATCTATTGCTTATGTCCTCTTTTTTATTATTCTGCTGGTTACATTCGTACAACGGAAATTATTCAAACTTGATTCGACTATAGAGTATTAAAGGAGGTAGCCGATGGAATTATTCAATGTAAAAAGATCTATATCAAAGATCATAACATATCTGGTTCTGGGAGTCGGAGGTATGATCATGATCTTTCCATTTTATTGGATGGCTATGTCTTCATTAAAATCTCCTGATGAGATCATTAAATTTCCTCCTACTTTAATACCGGAAGCGAAATATTATATCGAAAACGAATCTTCTGATGAAGACATGGAGAGGGTTGAAATAATACAGGAGATAGGGGATAAGGTTAAAGTAAAGATCATACGAGGCCTGGACATCGGAAAAGTAATAACCCTTCCGAAAGAAAAATTAATCAAGAAAAGATTCATATTTGAAAACTATTTAAGGGCCTGGCTTGCTGCTCCTTTTGATCGATATTTTCTGAATAATATGTTTATGGCATCCTCGGTTACATTTTTAGGGATCATAACATCCCTTTTAGCTGGTTTTGCTTTTGCCAAGATGAATTTTCCCTTTAAAAAATCTCTTTTTATGATCCTGATCGCCACATTGATGATCCCGGGACAGATGCTCTTAATCCCTAACTATATCATTTTAGCTAAGATGCGATGGATCAATACGTATTATGCCTTGATCATTCCGCTATCCGTTCAAATATTCAGTATATATTTCTTAACACAGTTCATAGAAACGCTTCCTCAGGACATTTTTGATGCAGCTGCTATTGACGGATGTACTCCGCTTCAGGTGTTAAAAGAGATAATCATTCCTCTATCCAGGACGGTTATTCTGACTACAGGTTTGATCGCTTTTATAGGATCGTGGAATGCTTTGTTATGGCCTCTGATCGTGACCAACAGCCCTGAAATGAGAACTTTACAGGTGGGTCTTGCTGTATTCCGGCAGGAATCCGGTACTGACTGGGAGTTGTTGACAGCTGCTGCCACTTTTTCCCTGGCTCCTCTGATATTAATGTTCTTCTTTGTTCAGAAGCATTATATTGAGGGTATAGCCAGAAGCGGGTTGAAATAGCATGGATCGATCAGTTTATATTATAATTGTTTATTAAGGAGGCCAGTATGTTCAGAAAGATCTCATTATTCATTATAACCCTTTTACTCTTTCATTCCTGTATGCTCAAAGGGAAGGAAGTACCTAAAGACAAGGTAATAGTCAGATTTTGGCATCCTTTTTCCGCTGATTCCTCATTGGGTAAGACATTATTGGGATTAATAGCAGAATTTAATAAAAAACATCCTGAATGGTCGATAAAAGCAGAAGGTATGGGAAGTTATTCTGTTCTAAAACAGAAATTGATCGCCAGTATTATAGCGGGAAATCAACCGGAGATGTCTTTAGCGTATGAAGCCTGGATCGCTAAGTTTTATAAAGCTGATAAACTCGTACATATGGATGAGATGTTCAGTTCGACTCAGGAGTGGGAACATTTAAAGAGAGATCTCTTTAAAGCATTCCTGGCCAGTTGTATGATCGATAATAAACTGATCTCCATGCCGTTTAACAAGAGTGTTCCTGTTCTATATTATAATAAAAATATTTTCAGCAAGAATAGTATTAAGAGGCCTCCAAGAACATGGGAGGAATTCATCCGCATATCCAAACAATTAACAAAAGATAATAATAACGATGGAAAACCTGATTTTTGGGGTATTATCAGCCGTGCTAATCTCACGGATTTCCTTAATTTTTTAAAACAGAATAAAGGTGAAATTCTGGATAAAAAAGGAGAGAATACGCTCTTTAATAAAAAAGAGGGTGTTCAGGCTTTAAAATTCTTTTTAAGCTGGAAATACATTCATAGCATAGCTGATTTCTACTCCGGAGGTAATCCTTATTCTTATCAGAATGATTTTACCGCCGGCCGATGTGCGATGATCATAGGTACCTGTGTTTCCCGTTTTTTTATGCAGAAGAAACTGACCTTTCCTTTAGGCACAGCTCCTATTTTTATGCACAAAAAAAAGGCTGTAC
>JAHITG010000201.1 GCA_018817865.1 Spirochaetota bacterium | reverse complement strand
TGTCTATACAGACGACTGCAAATCCGTAAAACGGGATCTTATTAATGAACTCAATAAATGCCTTTTTTAAATTTACCATATTCCCGTAATAGTCAAGATGATCATTGTCTATATTGGTCACAACAACGACCTCAGGTGAAAGCTTTAAAAAACTGCCGTCACTCTCATCAGCTTCACAAATAAGATAATCTCCTTTTCCTAGTATTGCATTGGAACCTATATTAAAGACCTTACCCCCGATGATCGTCGTCGGTTTAAGATTGGCTTGATGAAAAATGTTACCAATAATAGAACTGGTACTTGTCTTTCCGTGTGTACCGGCAATAGCGATCCCTTTTTTTAAACGCATCAACTGGGCCAGCATCTCTGCTCTCGGTATAATAGGAATATTCATTCCCTTAGCTTTCCTGATCTCCGGATTTTTATTATCAATGGCTGAAGAATAAACGATCACATCCGCTTTCTTTATGTTGTCGGCTTTATGCCCGATAAAGACCTCTGCTCCGCGTCTGGAGAGATGATTTGTAGTTTCCGATGAGGAAATATCGGACCCTGTAACCTTGAATCCAAGGTTAAGTAATATTTCGGCTATTCCGCTCATTCCGCTTCCGCCAATGCCGATAAAATGGATCACTTCGGTCTTTCCAAATAATTTCTGCTTCTTAATACTTTTACTCCTTTAAAATACCCATTATGTCTTTATCATAAGATAGATCGTTTTAGCAATTTTGTCCTCACTCTCTTGCCTGTAGAATTT
This sequence comes from Spirochaetota bacterium, assembly GCA_018817865.1. Classification (GTDB taxonomy): domain Bacteria; phylum Spirochaetota; class JAHITG01; order JAHITG01; family JAHITG01; genus JAHITG01. The sequence goes on along the minus strand of JAHITG010000201.1, from coordinate 7,542 downwards.
TTTAATGTTATTTTTATACTTGGTGAGAAGTACATCCTTTTCAAGCAGTCTTCGGATCTTTTCCGACAGTACTTCTTCCTCCAGTCTCCTTTCTTCTAACATCTCGCCCCCTCCTGATCTAATGATCGTTCTGGCATTCAGATACTGATGATCATTTGCAGAACCCGGCAATGGTATAAACAGTGCCGGTACACCAAAGTATGCCAGTTCAGTAATGCTCATGGCACCTGCACGGCATATCGCAAGATCAGCTACAGTATACACATAAGTCATCTCTTTTAAATATCCGAATATCCTTACATTATCTTTTTTATATTTTTTAAATTGATCATAGTTAGCTTTTCCCACAAGCCAGATAATATTATACCTGTCCAGTAGCGGGAGTGTATTCCTGAAGACACTGTTTATCTTCAAAGAGCCCTGTGATCCGCCCATTATAAGCAGGACTTTTCTCTTTTTCTTAAATTTAAAAAAGCTGTACGCCTCTTTAACGGATATTTTCTTTTTCAGTTCTCCTCTTATTGGATTGCCCGTTACTATTGCATTCTTAAAGATCTTTTTTGAATATTCAAAATTCACAAAAACTTTTTTAGCCCGGTCCTTAAAGATCCTGTTGACCATACCGGGATAAGAATTCTGTTCACAGATAAAGAAAGGTATCCCCAGGAGTACACTTGTGAAGAGAACCGGAAATGTAATATACCCTCCCATGGAAATGACCGCATCAGGATAATACCTGCAGAAAAGAATAAAACTCCTGAGGATATTAATGACCAGGTGATATATAAACAGAATATTACGCAGGTCTATCCTCCTTCTAAATCCGATGCCGCTGAAGAAGACAAGATCTTTTCTGATGCTTCTCAAATCCTTGATAAAGTTATAATCTTTCTTCCGGCAGATGAATTTCACTCTGTGGTCATCCCGTTTTAACAGTTGATAAATGCTCAATCCGGGCAGAATATGTCCACCGGTCCCGCCTGCCGTAATAATAAATTTATACTGTTTTTTCATAATTCTATATTATATGTACTTCTGATCTCTTCTCTTTCTCTATTGCTTTTGAAATACTTAACAGTATGCCTACTCCGATCATATTAGTGATCAAAGAGGAACCTCCATAACTGATAAAGGGTAATGGCAGTCCGGTAACCGGGATCAATCCCAATGTCACAAAAATATTGATCAGTATCTGGATAGACCACATAATACCGATCCCCGATGCAGCCAGGAATGAAAATTTATCAGGAGCATTATATGCAATTTTAAATGCACGGAATACTAAATAAGCGAATAAGAGCAGTAATCCTAACGAACCTAAAAAGCCCATCTCCTCCCCGATCACCGAATAGATAAAATCCGTGTGTGGCTGGGGAAGATACCATAATTTCTGAATACCCTTTCCGATCCCAACTCCGGTTAATGATCCCAGGTTAAAACACTTTATTGATTGAAGGACATGATACCCTTTGTCGATGGGATCTGCGTAAGGATCAAAAAAAGTGAGGAACCTCATCTTTCTATAGCTGACCCGTGTGATAAGATAATAAGCAAAGGGAAGTATCATAAAAAAGGTCATAACCAGGAACTTGATCTTGATCCTGCTGATATAAAAGAGTAATCCGATAATGGATGCTATAAGAATGGCACTGCCAAAATCCGGCTGCAAAAGAATAAGAAAAAAAACAAGCGTACTGATAATGAGCGGAGGCAGATACCCCTCAATAAAGCTCTCTGTATTTATCTTCTTCTTATTGAACATCGTGCTTAAATAAAGGATCAGTGATATCTTAATGAATTCAGAAGGCTGAAACCCGATATATTTATAACGGATCCAGCTTCTTGATCCTGCTACTTTTTTACCGATCGAAGGAACGAGAACAACGATCAGCAAAAGAAGATTTACAAGAAGTAATACTCTGGAGACTTTCAAAAAAACAGTGTAATTCATATTAAAAATGGCCATTAAAAAGATAGTACCGAGCACCAGCCAGAGAAGCTGATTTTTAAAAAGATAATACTGATCATGATACAGTGATCTTGAAATATGGATACTGGAACTGTACACCATGCTTATTCCCAGTGCAATAATGATATATGCAACAGCTAATAATTTAAAATCAGGCATGCTATATGACAGCTTTTTCATGATAATTGATTAACGATCCTCTTAAAGGTTTCTCCTCTCTCCTCGAAATTTCTGAATCGATCATAGGATGTACCTCCGGGAGAAAGAATGATATGATCACCTTCTTTACTGACCTCATAAGCTTTCTGTACTGCTTCCGTAAAATCATCTATAATATAGATCCGGTCTTCAGGATAACTGATATCCTCCTTTATCTTCTCTTTTAATTCTCCTGTCAGGATCAGGGTCTTCACCCTTTTATTCAGGACTTCATTCAGTTCTGAATAATCCAATCCCTTATCCCGGCCTCCCATGATCAGAATAATATTTTCAAAACCTGAAATGCTCTTGCGGACGGCTGAGCTTGTAGTCGCCTTTGAGTCATTGAAAAACCGACGTTTCTTCAATTCACGCACCATTTCCATGCGATGCGGTAACCCTTTAAAGCTCTTTATACCGTTTAAAATAAATTCAGTCTCGATCTTAAGAAGCTTTGAGACGGTAATAGCAGAAAGGATATTCTCTTTATTATGTTCACCCTCTATTTGCTGTTCCCCGTCTTGAAACAGCACTTCTTTTACTTTATTTGAGTAAAAAACAAAACTTCCGTCTTCAAGACAGGCTCCATCATCAACAGGTCCTGCAAGTGAAAAAAAGGATCGCTTTGATCTTACGGGTCTCTTACCCAGCCATTCCATCAGCAATTTATTATCCTTATTAAAAACGGAAAAATCATCTTCTGTCTGATTTTTAAAGAGGTTCAATTTTGCTTCCACATATTCATCAAAACTGTCATACCGGTCAAGATGATCTCTGGCTATGTTGATCAGTACTCCTATCCTGGGTTTGAGATCGACAATATTTTCAAGTTGAAAACTTGATAATTCTGCAACCACAAATGTCTCCTTTTTGGCGTTCATGATGAGATCAGTGATCGGGATGCCTAAATTTCCGCCTATAATAGAATCAGGATATTTCAGCTTTATAATATTCCCGATCAAACTGGTAGTCGTGGATTTACCGTCAGTACCCGTGATACATATCCAGTTTTCAGGATGATACCTGAATCCCAATTCCACTTCACTTATAACAGAAATACCCTTCTCTTTAGCTGTCCTGATGATGTCAATATTAGAAGGAACACCGGGACTTAATACAACCAGTGTAACTCCTTCCAGTATATCGGTCTTGTGATGTCCCAGAATAAATCGGACCCTGTCGGGCTCCTTGACTTTTTCAATATACTCCTGAAGCGTCTCCTCCTTTTTAATATCATTGGCAATAACCATATAACCATTTTTCAATAAAAAATTTACCGCAGCAACACCGCTTCTTCCTCCGAATCCTACTACAAGAGCCGTTTCTGACATATTCCGTTTTCTCCTGATCCATTACTGTATCTTTAAAGTGCTTAGACCGATCAATGTTAATATCAATGCTATGATCCAGAACCTGATTATGATCTTGGATTCCGGAATTCCCTTCAGTTCAAAATGATGATGTAATGGAGCCATTTTGAACACACGCTTTTTCGAAATTTTAAAGACAACAACCTGAATAATAACAGACATGGTTTCAATTACAAAGATCCCTCCCAGTATCAGTAATAGGATCTCTTTTTTCAAGGTTACGGCAAAGAGCCCTATAATACCTCCCAGGGTTAAAGCTCCCGTATCACCCATGAAAATTTCAGCGGGATGAGAATTATACCATAAAAACCCTAGAGATGCCCCTATTAAGGCCCCTCCAAAAACAGTAAGCTCACCGGCTTGAGGAATATGCGGGATCATTAAATACTGTGCGATCTTTATATGACTGGACAGATAAGCCAGAACAGTAAAAGCAGATAAAGTCATAAGAGAACATCCGATCGCCAATCCATCAAGGCCGTCTGTCATATTAACTGCATTCGACGCCCCGACCATAATAATAACGCCAAAAATAATATAAAATGCACCCAGATTGAATACCGCATTTTTTATGAATGGTAAAAATAAAAATGTATTATACTGAAATTTTATAAGGAAATAAAATATCAGGACAACGATCAAACTTATAATGATCTCTCCGCCAAGCTTAACCCTCATTCTGATCCCTTTCTTCTTCGTCTTAACCACTTTGATGTAATCATCAATGAATCCTAATATCCCAAAAAGTATCGTGGTAATGATAAAGAGCCAGATGTACGCATTATCAAATCTGGCCCAGAAAAAAACAGAAAAGAGTGTGGAAAGAAGGATCATGATCCCTCCCATCGTAGGAGTACCTTTTTTAATATGATGATGTTTGGGACCATCATCACGGATCACTTCTCCGAATTTCTTTTTCCTGGCCCATTGGATCACTTTAGGTGCTATAAAAAAAGTTAAAAGAAGAGACGTAAGGGTGGCATAAGCCGTTCTGAAGGTGATATACTTGAAAAGATTAAACCCTATGAACAGATCCTTCAGAGGATATAGTAAATGATATAACATAACAACTCCTTATTATTTAAATTTCATCATTGACCTTCAGCCATGCCTGACCGGTCTTTATCTAATAAACTTCAGGAGCTTTTCCATCTCCATCTTCCTCGATCCTTTTATAATAACTATTGTCTCTTCGCTTCTCTTCCCAAGTGATTTTAATTCTTTACCTATAGTTTCAAGGTCCTTATAGGGCTTGAATAATTTTTTATCTGTCAGCCTTTCCCTGTAAACTCTGCTGAAATACTTTCCGTACAAAAAGACTTTTTCAAAATCCATATTCGAGATATAATTTAAAACTTCCGTATGATGCTTCATCGCTTTTTTACCGAGTTCCGCCATGTCGCCTAAAACAGCGATCCGGTTAGTATAGTTCAGATTATTGATAAAATACAATAAAGCTTTTACAGAAGTCGGATTAGCATTATAAGCATCAAAAAAGATGGTTAAATTCTTATATTTTGAAAAGTTCCCCCTGTCATCAAGAGGCTTGAATTTCTCGATCACTTTTTTTGCCTTATTTATATTTATTCCAAAAGCGTCTACAACACAAAGAGCTGACAGAAGGTTATAAAGATTATGTTCCCCTGTTAAATTAAACTTGATCTTTTCACCCCGAAAACTGATAGTATATCCTTTCAAGCCGTTATCTTCCACTGAATCAAAAGTAAATACATTATGTTCTTTAAGATCCGAATTCAGGGAAAATCCGGTTATTTTACATTCAGAAAAATTTTGAAAATAATTATAATATTTATCATCAAAATTAAAGAAGAGTGTATTATTAATATATGGAATGAGTTCTCCTTTTGCTTTAGCTACTATTCTGTCATTTTTTAAGAACTCCAGATGAGTCTCCCCTATATTCGTGATCAGCCCGTAAAAAGGATCTGTCATATAAGCCAGCCTCTGCATTTCTCCTATATGATTTATTCCCAGCTCAGCCACAAAAATTTTAATCTCAGGATCTAATTTAAAAATAGTCAAAGGGACACCGATCTCATTGTTGTAATTTTTCTCTGTTTTCAGTATCTCGCTCTTTTTATATTTTGTCAGTAAAAGATTATAGATAAGCTCCTTTGTTGTCGTCTTTCCATTACTGCCGGTTACAGCTATAGTCTTTACCTTGTACCGTCTTCGATAAAAAGCAGCGATCAGGCCGAAACTTCGTAATGTATTCTCAACTTTAATAATAATGAACTCAGAGGGAAGTCCTGAGAAGCCCTGTTTCCTGAAAGAACTTTTTACGGCATTCAGTTTTGTTATATCCACTAAAGCACCAATGGCCCCTTTTTTATAAGCTTCTACAATATATGAATGGCCATCAAAATTCTTACCGTGCAGTGCAATAAAGAATTCATTCTTTTTGATCGATCTTGAATCCAGTGCAAAATTATCAATGATCACATTCTCACCCTGGACCAGCTTTCCATCCGTAACCCGTAATATTTCCTCAATAGAAATATTCAGCATTTTTTACTCCCGTTTAAATAGATTATTTTTTTATCTTCTTTAAATAGCTGCATACGATCTCTTTATCATCCAGATGGATCTTTTTTCTTCCAATTATCTGATAATCTTCATGTCCTTTACCGGCGATGAGTATAAAGTCTCCCGGTCCTGCCATGGAGAGTCCTCTCTGTATCGCCTTCCGCCTGTCAGTGATCTTAATATATTGGACAGTCTTTTTTTTTTAACACCGCCCTCGATCTGCCTGATAATGCTGACAGGATCCTCAGTCCTGGGATTATCCGAAGTAATGATCACATAATCAGAATATTCTGCAGCTACTTCTCCCATCAAAGGCCGTTTCATTTTATCTCTATCCCCGCCGCATCCGAAAACAGAAATAACATTCGAAGGATTCAATTCTTTTATTGTCTTCAATACATTCTTTAATGCATCTTCCGTATGCGCATAATCAATTCCAATATAGAACTTCTCTCCTTCGATTATTTCCATTCGCCCGGGGACTTTCTTAAAAAGCAGAACAGATCTTATTATATTTTTAATGGATATCTTTTCAATAATACCGATCCCCATTGCAGAGAGTATATTATGAACATTAAAACGCCCGATCAATCCTGAAGAGACTGAATAATTTTTATTTTTGTAATTAAAATCAAATTTTATCTTTTTCAGGCTGATGCTGATATTCTCTGCCTGAAGGTCGCAACCTGATGAATTCCCGTATGTAAAGAGTGTGATGTTTTTGATCTTTTTATAATTATTTAACAGCTTCCGTCCGTATTTATCATCTATATTAAGAAATCCGCATTTGATCCTTTTTTCGCTCTTTATCAGCAATTCAAACAGTCTCTGCTTGGCTTTAAAATAGTTTGAAAAATTTTTGTGAAAATCAAAATGGTCCTCAGTAAGATTAGTAAATATGACGTGATCAAAATGGCAATGATCAACTCTATTCAGGACCAGAGAATGAGAGGAGACCTCCATGATAACATAATCCACATTTTTTTTAACCATCCGGTATAATAAAGAGTGAAGGTCTAACGATTCAGGAGTTGTTGTGGGAGCATCCATGATAGAAGTCCCTATCCTGTAGTTGATCGTACCGATCACCCCGACTTTATATCCATTCGACTTTAATATCTGTTCGATCAAATAACTTGTAGTGGTCTTCCCGTTAGTTCCGGTAATACCGATCAGTTTTATTTTTTTAGAAGGGTGCCCATAGAAATTTGCCGAAATACAGGAGAGTAAAAACCTGGTCTCTTTGTAGATCAGAAAAGGAACTTCTTTATTTTTATATAAAATATGTGAATCTTTATGGGGTAGGCCGGCTTTTTTTAAACCGGAGAGCTCTTCAATGATGATAACAGAGGCACCTTTATTAATGGCCTCTTTAATGTATTTATGCCCGTCAGTAGTATATCCTTTGATCGCTATGAATATAAAGTCTTTCTTTATATTCAGTGTATTATAGGTTAT
>JAHITG010000200.1 GCA_018817865.1 Spirochaetota bacterium | reverse complement strand
CGATCGGCCGGTTCCTGCCGGCATGGGGAAAAGGGAAGGTATTCCGCCCGCTTGATATCTTTGTTCCGCAGTACTATTTTTTAAATTCATTGAGCTTCCGCGGTACGGACGGTTTATCTGCTAAATACTATTTTTCAGACCTTTCTTCATTTGAGCTGCTGGCTGTGCCGTCTTTTGATGTAAGGCCGATCATGCCGTCGATCGATCTCTCATCCAATTCTCCCTTAACCAATGCGATCGATCATACCGTTGTTGCAGCAAACATAGAGCTCCATATTGCAACTTTTGACAATAGTCTGATTCTGCTGCATGATGCCGGTTCCGGAATGAACCTTATCGGTTTGACCTTTAAAGGGGATGCTGTTTTAGGGTTATGGTCCGAGCTTTCTTACAGCTTTGATCAAAAGAGGAAGACAGCTTTAAAAGCCTCGATCGGTGCGGATTACTCCTTTGCAAAATATTATTTTCTTTCAGCAGAATTTTTTTATGATGAGACGGGTTTAACAGACCATAAAAAATACCCGTTGATGATGGCGCTGGTCCCTCGAATGACCTTTGGACAGCAGTACCTTATGACTGATTTTAAGATCGTGACCTATACAGAAGTGAATTTCGGTATTACCTTTATAGGGAACCTGCTTGACAAGAGTTTCATTCTCTTTCCCTACTTTATGGATGAGATCATTTCCAACTGTTTCCTGGGCTTAAGCCTTTATCATTTCAACGGGAAGGCAGGCAGGGAGTTCAGCCCCGACCTTCTTGGAAATTACATCTTCAATTCTTACCTTTATGTGAGATTTTAATTTTTTACTACTGAAGATGTAAAAAATATTACCACAGAGGCACAGAGACACAGAGAAAACAGATAATTAATTATATATTCTTAAATAAAAATTTAAGGACAAAAATATAATAACATTAATTAAAATAATTTTAAAATTTTTAATCTCTGTGCCTTTGTGTCTCTGTGGTATTTAAAAAACATTATTAAAAAGAATTTAATTATCATTGAAAAATAAATAATACTTATTAAATTGAAATTTATATGGACAAGGCGGAGATCATTAGGAAGAGATACGAATACAGGAAGCTGATCATGGAAGGGAAGATAAAACTGCCTGTTGCAAGTGCCGCCCGGCTGATCGGCCCGGACTGCGCTTTTCATTTATATTCGAATTATATTAAAGGGGATAAAAAAAATAATTGATTATAAACTATTAAGTTTTTTAATTAGTGATAAAATAAAATCAAAAAAATAGAATATTTTTATATGGATTAATAGAAAAGCAGGCAGTAAATATTTTTTAAAAATAAAGACAGATAAATTATAAAAATAATTTCTGTGTCATTCTGTGCCATTCTGTGGCTTTTTCTTATTCAGGTTTTTCAGAAATTCAATTCTCTGTTTGATCTTCTTCTCATGGCCCAGGTCCGTGGGTTCGTAGTAATTCTTTATCTTTGGAATATACTCCTGCTGAATAAAGTGAAACGGGAAGTCATGCGGATATTTATACCCTTTTCCTCTGCCCAATTTTTTTGCACTTTTATAGCTTGAATCCTTTAAATGATCCGGGACATCCATCATCTCGCCGTTCTTCACGTCTCCAAGGGCTTTTTCGATGGCCAGATAGGACGCATTGCTCTTGGGAGCAGTGGCTAAATAGATCGTTGCCTGTGAAAGAATGATCCTGGCCTCCGGCATTCCTATCTGCTGAATGGCGCTGAAACAGGACTGCGCAATGATCAAGCCCAGGGGATCGGCATTTCCGATATCCTCCGAAGCAAGGATGATCAGCCTCCTGGCAATAAAAAGGATGTCCTCACCGCCTTCCAGCATCCTTGCAAGATAGTAGACCGCGGCATCAGGATCAGAGCCCCTGACTGATTTTATAAAGGCTGATATCACATTATAATGGCTGTCGCCATCTTTGTCGTATGTCGTGAACTGCTGTTGGAATACCTGTTCCATTAATTTTTTTGAGATAAGGATCTCTTTGCTTTTTGATCTCCTGCCCGCAATAAGAGTTGCCATTTCCAGGTAGCTTAACAATTTCCTCGCGTCTCCGGCAGACCTTCTTATCAGCTCTTCTTTGACATCCTTTTCAAGTTTTATCTTTTCTTCTCCCAGGCCTTTCTCTTTGTCTGTCAGGGCATACTGCAAAATGTCTCCCAGTGCATTATCATCGAGAGGCTTGAATTCAAAGATATGCGAACGTGACTGAAGAGCGGGAACAATGGAGAAGAAGGGATTCTGAGTGGTGACTCCAACCAGTATCACTTCACCGCTTTCCACGGACGGGAGCAGGGCATCCTGCTGTGCTTTGTTGAATCGGTGTATCTCATCAATAAAAAGGATGGTCTTCTCATTATTCAGCTTAAGATAATGCTGAGCCTGTTTGATGATATCCCTGAGTTCTGTAACGTTGGAAAGGACGGCATTGACCGATTCAAATCTGGCTTTGGTTCTTTTAGCAATAATAGCGGCTATTAATGATTTTCCTGTACCGGGAGGGCCATACAGAATAAGGGATTTTATCTTATCCTGCTCGATCAATTCCCTCAGTATTTTTCCTTTACCGGACAGGTGTTCCTGTCCGTAAAAATTATCCAGGGTATCCGGTTTTAATCTAAAGGCCAGCGGTTGATCTTTTATATTGATATTGTTAAACAGTTCCATTTTTTATTCTGAAGCGATTCGGGATCCCTTGAGATTTTCTCTGAAAAATCTCAAGGGCCAAAGCTCGGGAATTTCTCTTCATAGAAATTCCTCGAGGCAAAAGAACATCAGACTAATTTTTTAAGCTTTAAAGCCTTATGTATCTGGCGTACCGCCTGCTTGATCCTTAATTCATTTTCCACCAGTGCGATCCTGACAAACTCATCGCCTGCTTCTCCGAATCCGATCCCCGGTGATACAGAAACATTTGCCTGTTCCATCAGTTTCTTGCAGAACTTGATCGAACCCAGTTTCCGGTACTTTTCCGGAAGGCGGGCCCACAGGAACATTGATGCTTTCGGTTTTTCCACTTCCCAGCCGATGCGGTTTAAATTGTCGCAGAGGACATCTCTTCGTTTCTGATAAACAAGTGCATTATCACGGACCACTTTCTGGTCTCCTTTTAATGCTACGATCGTGGCGATCTGAATAGATTGAAAAATACCGTAATCATAATAACCTTTTATTTTCGAGAGTGCACTGACTATCTGGCTGTTCCCGAGGCAAAACCCGATCCTCCAGCCTGGCATATTGAATGATTTTGACATGGTGAAAAATTCTATACCCACATCTTTAGCTCCCTTCACCTGCAGGAACGAGGGAGCCTTATATCCGTCGAAGACAATATCCGCATAGGCAAAATCATGGATCACGATGACATTATGTTTTTTTGCGTATTTAACGATCTCTTTAAAGAAATCCGGTTCAACTACCTGTGTTGTGGGATTATTAGGATAATTAAGAAAGAGTATCTTCGGCTTAGGTATAAGTTTGTGGGTCACATTGTGAAGGTTTGAGATAAAGGTGTCGTCGTTTCCCAGTGGAATATTAATTACATTAGCCCCGGCCAGGATGACGCTGTACATGTGGATTGGAAATGCCGGATTGGGAACTAATGCTGTATCACCGGGGCCCAGAAGGGCCAGTGATAAATGAGATAATCCTTCTTTTGTCCCGATCACAGCTACGGCTTCTTTATCAGGATTGAGCTTCACATGGTGTTTTTTATCATAATAATATGCAATTGCTTTCCTTAGATTGTATACACCTTTTGAGGCGGAATATCTGTGATTCCTGGGATCCTGAACTGCCTGACGGAGTTTTTCAACAATGTGTTTTGGTGTTGCTTTGTCAGGATTTCCCATTCCGAGGTCTATTATATCCACTCCCTTCTGTCTTAAATTCAGTTTCATATCATTTAGCTGTCCGAACAGATAAGGCGGAAGTCTTAGCAGTCTGTTTGATACTTCGATCACATTTTTCACGGTGTTGCCTCTCTTGATTTATCCTTGATCTTATACTCTTTGCCGGTTATATTTTTCAGGCTTTCTGCTGCAAGGACCCTCACGCCCCAGACCTTGTCTTCCAGCAATTTCTCCAGAATAGGGACAGCATTATTATCCCTGATCCGGCCAAAAGCTTCTATTATAAAACATTTCAGGTTGAGATCATCGGTTTTCTTTAAAAGGCCGATCAGATAGGTTGTTGATTCTTTCTTTCCGATATACCCTATAGCTTCAATAAGGTACCATTTTAAGACTTCTTTGTCATTTTGTGAATACTCTTTAAATTGAGTTTCAAAATTATTTAAATCTTTAAAAAAGATATCATAAGCCCGGTTGGACTTTATAAGTCCCAATGCTCTGATAATAGACTGCAGGTTCTTCACTTCTTTTTCATTTTCATACAATTCGATCAGTTTACTTTCAGCCGCGATGTTCCCTGTCAGACCGATCATCTCAATGAATTTTCGTTTTAGTTTTTCATCTTTTACTGATAGGGCTTTCAACAGGACCTCAACATCAATATTTTTTACATGCTGAAGCTGTTCAGTAGTTGTTAAAATACTTTTTTCATCATTTAAATTATTGTAAGAAAGAAGAAGTTTTACATATATTTCCGTAAGTTCTTTATCTTTCTCTAATGCTTTTTTATAATACTTCAATGCCTTTTTGAATTTACCATTATTAAAATGCTTATCACCTATTTTTAAATAATAGTTAGCATCTTTTTTCAGGCCCAACCTGCTGTAATCAATATTAAAGTGATATTCTTTCAAGAGGGACTGTCTCCATTTTTCGATCTCTGTTTGTCTCTTTTCATGTTCAACATTTCTTTTTATGATCTCTTTTGCATCCCGGAACGACTGTTTAACTCTTGCTGGTTTTTTATTTACTACTTTTGTGATATAATACTTCTGCTCATTCTTTCGGTAATATTCCTTCAGCTCCTCTTCCGTTACATTGACGGGAAGGTTAAGGTTGTTTTCAAGCTGCAGATAAATCGTATTTAAAAATTTATTGCTCAGATTTACCTGAAATTCATCGTCACGGTCATATTTTTTATCTTTTGCATAATGGTAGATCAGTTCAGGTAATATATACTCCTCATAAATTTTCTGGATCTTTGCTTTTCGGTCTGCCAGGGAGGTCGTTCCCATTTTTAACATGATGATCCCTTTGCATTCCCCGTACGTAACCTTAATGTCTGTTTTTGGTATGGAGACTATGATATCATCCGGTTGTGCTGTCTTGTTCGTTAAGAGAGCCGTATTTATATTTATTGTATATCTGTCCCTTATCTTTTTTTTGAGATCATTTTCCTGGACCATATTGTAGTATCTTGATTTGATGCTTTCTATCCTGTTCAGGTACCTGTCTCTTTTCTCTAACTCTTTTAATTGATCTTTATTAGGTTTTGTCACTTTTTCATTTTTTACAATAAAATATCCGTAATCCGTTTCAATGATCGGGCTGATCTTTCCCGGCTTGACTTTATATGCGGCATCAGCTAATGCATAATAAACCCGGCTGAAT
>JAHITG010000199.1 GCA_018817865.1 Spirochaetota bacterium | reverse complement strand
CGCCTCCAATCAGGACCTGGAGAAACTGGTAAAAGAAAATAAATTCAGAGAGGACCTGTATCATCGGCTGAATGTTATTAAAATCGTCTTGCCTCCTCTCAGGAGCAGAAAAGGGGACATTATCCAGCTTGTGAGCCATTTTATAAAATTATTTAATAAAAAGTTTCATAAAAAAGTGACGATCGACGAAGGGGCAATGAATATCCTGGCCGAATATAACTGGCCGGGTAACATACGGGAATTAAAGAACATACTTCAATCCCTCCTGCTTCTTAACGATACCGGGAACATCAGGACCAGAGACCTGCCGGATAATATAAAGAAGGCCTCTCCTTCCGCGGATATCCGGCCGTTTAAAGGGGCAAAAGAAGAATTGATATCCGGCTTTGAAAAGGATTACTTGGATAAGCTTCTGGAGAGGACAAGGGGGAATGTAGCCAAAGCATCCCGTATCGCCGGGTTGAACAGGAAGAATCTGATCGAAAAATTGAAAGCCCATCACATCGACCCTTCTGTTTACAAATAAATATCTTACTTCATAACAGCATTGAATTTATCAATAAAATGCTTTTCCGGAAAAGGTTTATCAAATTCTCTAAGCCATTTTATTATATAATTTTTATTTATATCCGGATTCTTTAAAACAATCGTTCTTATGTCCTCTCTGTCTCTTTCTCTGTCCGCGATGATCTTATGAATAATAACATCTTCAACAGATGCGAAATTTATATTTACACCATTTAATTTAACTTTTTTTCCGTGTTTTATTGCTTCCCTCTCATAGGGTGAGAAGGAAAAGATAAAATCAACCCTGATCCCTGTTTTGTTATGGAGAGCCGGTAGAACCATTGTTTTATGTACAAAAGCCATTGTATTTTCAGGAAGGGGTTTTAAGGGGATCTTTTTTATTATATCAAGAAGGTGTGGAAGTTTTTCAGTATCTGCTCCGAGGGTAATATCAATATCTTTTGTCATGCGGGGCTCGCCATAAAGAAGGACAGCCTGTCCCCCTATAATCATGTATGGAATATTATTTTTATCAAGAATTTTTCCTGTGGTTGAGATTAATTCTTTGAACATGAATTTAGAACCTCGGCAATACGAATGTCAACCTCTATGCCTTCCAGAGGATCAGAAAGGGGGATTACTCCTAAGGCCTTTCCTTCTGCCCACATGGCTTCCATTATCCTGAGTTTCTGCTTGTAGGACAGTTTAGCATTCCTGATCAGTTTTTTTTCAAATTTTTGCAGATGTATATGGTCTTTTATCATATCTATTAAAAAATATATAGATATAAAAAATAATATCAATATATTTATTTTTGAATACCCGTAAGGGTGTGCCTGCAAAAAGACTTTTTCGACAGCCCCTCTGTTCCGTTATTCAAAAGTGCTCCCTTTACACCGCATTTTTGTTTTTAATATAATTTTTTAAATAGCAACTGTTATAACAAGTTTTTATTATTTGCCCCCTTTACGCCACAGAATTTAATTATTTTTTGAAATCAGCCTTTTCAGGTGTTTTATAATTCATGTAATATCAGCTAATTATAAAGAAATAATTTTTTATGACATGGCACGCTAATTGCTTTCTTATAGTTACAATGATGAAAAAACATCCATATTTTAAGATCTTTCTTCTGGATAATGATGAAGAGTTTCAACAGATCCTGAAAAAGTCCTGCAAAAAAATAATGGTCAGGATCGATAAGGACATAAATGAAAAAGCCGCCTTGAAAAGGATTGTTTCATCAGAGTATGATCATTATTTCATTAATGTCGATATTCCGGAGTTAAACGGGCGAATGGTGATCAGATTTATTAATAATATTAAAGATGATCCCAGGATCATAGCTGTAACTTCAGGGAAAGGAAGAGAAACTGAGGGCATGGTCCGGTCTCTGGGTATCACCTATTATCTTAGGAAACCGGTTTCCATGATGGAGTTAAAATCATTGATCCTGAAAGGAGAACCGGAATTGGTAATAAAAAATGAAAGATGAAAATAAAACCGGGACAGGTACAATACTTAAAAAAGCCCTGCAGCAAAAAGAGGAACAGGGAATTAAACATCTTAACCGGGTCCTTACCGCCCTTTACCGGATAAGCCGTATAATCCACAGGGAAGATAAACCGGAAAAGCTGATCCGGAATGTCTGCAAAGCCCTTGTTTCTACCCGCAGTTACTGCAATGCCTGGATCGTGCTTCTGGATGAGCATGGAAAGATATCCGCCTGGGCAGAGGAGACTGCTGATAAAAGAGCTTTTTCCATTGGAAAACAGTTGGAACAGGGCCGCCTGCCTTCCTGTGTAAAAAAAACACTGGACCGGAAAGGACTCCTTTTAATACCGGATCCCGGAACCTTTTGTAAAGGCTGTATCCTGTCAGAAAAATACAATGATAAGACCGGCATGGTCATCCCGCTGGCTGATCAGGATAAGGCCTATGGAGTTTTGTGTATTTCACTTCCGGGAGAATTCAGCCGGGTGAAAAAAGAGATAGCATTGTTCAGTGAGATAGGAAATAATGTGGCCTCTGCCCTGAATAGAATAGAGATAGAAATGGGTCAGAAGATCGTTAAAGAACAACTAATGGAAAGCGAGAAAAAATACGAGCGTCTCTTCAGGGTGTTTGGCCAGGGCATCTGGGCCATTGATAAAAATGGTTTGACCATGTTCGTTAATCCTTCCCTGGCAGAGATGCTGGGTTATTCAGAAAAGGAGATGGTAGGGAAGTATCTTTTTGAGTTCATGGATAAAGAAGGGGTCAGGAATTGTAAAGAGTATCTTAAGCACCGTCAGAGCGGTATCCAGGAGCAGTATGAATTCCGGTTCATTAAAAAGGACGGTTCCCGGATTGATACCTTACTGGATACATCTCCCATAATTGACAGGAACGGAAAATATAACGGGGCTATTGCCGGAGTTATCAATATAACGGAGAGAAAATCAGCGGAAAAGAAGCTGAAAGAGTTTTATAGTATCATCAACACCACCCCGGTTATAGTCTTCCTCTGGAAGAATGCCCCTCACTGGCCTGTTGAATATGTCACGGATAATGTCAGGGACATGTTCGGGTACACGGCAGAAGAATTCCTTTCCGGAAAAGTCTCCTATGATGAAATCATCCATCCGGATGACCTGCCAAGAGTGGCTGAAGAAGTATCAAAATACAGCAGGAAGAAAATCAGGCAGAAATTCTTCCACATCCCCTACAGGATCATCACAAAGAAAAAAGAAGTCAGGTGGGTGGATGACAGGACCTATATCAGAAGGGATAAAAAAGGAGATATCACCCATTACCAGGGTGTTGTGATAGACATTACCGAACGTAAAAGGGCAGAGAGTGAGATTGAAAAGTTGTCCTTGGCTGTTAAACAGAGTCCCAGTATGATAATTATTATAAACAATCAAAGAAAAATCGAATATGTTAACCCCAAGTTTACCCGGATCACCGGATATAAACCGGATGAAATTACAGGATGTGATGTGGAAATGTTCAGTACCAATAGTATGAATAAAAAAAATGAAATGAGAAATATGTTAAAAAGCGGCCGGGAATGGAGAGGAGAGCTCTGTAACCGTAAAAAAAACGGACAAATATACTGGGAATCAGCATCAATATCTTCTATTAAGAACGAAAAGGGCCAGATCACTTCTTATATTAAAGTTTCAGAAGATATAACAGAAAAGAAAAAAACGGAAGCAGGGGAAAAACAGAGAATAAGCGATATAGAATTTTTATCAAATACAAGTATGGAATTCAATCAGATTTCGCGTAAGAAGGATATATACCGGTTTATCGGGGAAAAAATAAGATCAATTACAGAAAAGGCTATTGTTGCTGTTTCATCATTTGATGAACAGTCCGGGAAAATAAATATTCAGGTACTTTTAGGTATAAATAAAACTATAATGCACAAAGTAAACCGGATTATCGGAGACAGACTCATAGGATTTTCTATGAAATTATCTGATGATATTATCAAAAGATTTAGAGGTCATAAACTGATCGAGGTTCCAGGAGGAATATCCGGACTGGATACAAAAGTACCCAAAATAATTCTTCGAAAGATAGAAAAGCTGTTAAATCTGGAAAAGATATATACCAAGAGTTTTTACTGGGAAGGAAAAATATTCGGGAATGTTCTTCTCTGTTTACCGAAAGGGAAAAAAATTGAAAATAAAAGTACAATTGAAACATTTATTACACAGGCTTCTTTGACACTGAGACGGAAACAGGCCGAGCTGGCACTGGAAGAGGAAAAAGAACGTCTGAGTGTGACCCTTCACAGTATCGGGGACGGGGTGATAGCCACGGATGCAGGGGGAAAGATTATCCTGTTGAATCCGACTGCAGTCTCATTAACAGGTTGGCCAATAAAACTGGCTACGGGAAAAGATATCACCAATGTATTCAGCCTTAAAAATAAGAGTACAGAAGTTCCTGTTAAATTTCCATTTAAAAAGATAATAGAGACAGGAAAAGTGATGGGTATGAAAAAAGATACTGTCCTGGTTTCCAGGCATAAATCAGAAAAATATATTTCCTGCAGTGTTGCTCCTATTCAGGATTGGAAAAAAAATATCATTGGAATGATCCTGGTATTCAGGGATATATCTCTGATCAGAAAGATGGAGGAAAACATGCTGAATTTCCAAAAAACTGAGTCTCTGAACCTCCTGGCTGGGGGGATCGCTCATGATTTCAACAACCTGCTATCCTCCATACTTGGTAACATCTCTCTTGCTAAATCCATGATCAGCAGGAAAGATGATTTTTTCGATATACTGAATGATGCCGAGATGGCCTCCCTTCAGGCCAGGGGCCTGACCCGGCAGCTTCTGACATTTTCTAAAGCTACAGTTCCTGTCAAGAGAACGGTTGAACCGGACAAGCTTGTCAGGGAATCCGTCTCCTTTTCCCTGCACGGGACCAATATCAGGGAGCAGTTTCATATCACCCAAGACATCCGTATGGTCAGTGTCGATGAAAGTCAGATCCAGCAGGTCATTAACAATATCGTCATCAATTCTGTTCATGCCATGCCCGGCGGAGGTAAGATCGATATTGTCATGGAAAATATCGATCTTGAACAGGAAAATCCCTGGAACCTTGATCACGGTTCCTATGTGAAGATCAGTATTGTGGATCAGGGGATCGGTATCCCTGAACAGAACCTGAAAATGATATTTGACCCGTATTTCACTACCAAACAGAAGGGGAGCGGTCTGGGCCTGGCCACCAGCTACTCTATTATCAAGAAACATAAAGGAGCGATCGAGGTTGAATCAAAGCAGGGCAAAGGTACGGCTTTCCATATTTACCTTCCGGCTCTGAAAAAAGGGGAGGGCAGGATCGGTTCCCTGAAGAAAGGTCCTTTAAAAATAGATGCCCGCATCCTTGTTATGGATGATGAGGAGATGGTCCGCCGGACAGCCGTAAAGATCCTGAGATACCTGGGATGCCGGACTGAAGTAGCAAAAGATGGGGTTGAGGCTTTTGATCTGTATAAAAAAGCCATGGAAACAGGTGTACCGTTTGATGCTGTGATCATGGACCTGACTGTGAAGGGAGGAATGGGGGGAAAGGAAACAAGCAGGATGATCCTTAAAACTGATCCGAAAGCCAGGATCATCTGTTCCAGCGGTTACTCAGGGGATGACGTCCTGGCCAGTTATTCCCGGTTCGGTTTTACAGGCAGAGTCAGCAAGCCGTATACGATGGAAGAGCTGGGTTCTGTTCTCGTAACTATACTGAATCAAAGGATAAAAGGAGTCAAACAATGAAAACAGAACAGGAACTCCGGAAATACAGGCAGGAGATTAAAAGACTTAAAAAGAGTATTGAAAAGTTAAAAAAAGATAATAAAAAAATAATGCCTGCCTGGGACGGCTTCCATGGTTTTTTTGAATCTTCATCAGACTGCCTTCAGGTGTGGGACCGTAATTATAATTACCTTTATGCCAATCAGGCGGCCATTGATCATATCGGAACAACAAGAGATAAGGTTATAGGGAAGAATATCAGGGACAGCCACGGCCATGCACCTGATGTTATGAAGCTGTGGATGAAACGGATCGATATTGTATTTAAAAGCGGAAAATCTTTGCGTATAGCAGATGAAGGTTTGAAGGGGAATACCATGGCCTTCAGTGAATCTGTGCTTTCTCCTGTCAGGGATCAGAATGGGAAGATGTATGCCGTGGGGGTTATTTGCAGAGATATTACTGAAAAAAAGAAGATTGAACTGGAGATGGCAAAAAACCTGAAATTCAACCGGAAACTGACCGAAGTCTCTACCCTGGGCATTTTAACATATAATAATTCAGGACAATGTATCATGGCCAACAGCGTAGCAGCAGAAATGGTCGGGGCAACCAGGGAACAGCTTCTCAGCCAGAATTTTTATCATATTGATTCCTGGAAAAGATCCGGCCTTCTGAAAAAAGCAAAGAACGCCCTCTCATCCTTCAGGAAGAATCAGCATGAGATGCATGTGAAAAGTACGTTCGGCAAAGAGATATGGCTGGACTGCCGGTTCTTCCCTTTTAAACTTGAGGAAAAGAAACATCTTCTTCTGATCATCGATGATATCTCCCTTCAGCGGAAAACAGAAAAGGACCTGAAGATAAAAGAGATTGCCCTGCATTCTTCGATCAGTCCTGTGGCCATGACAGACCTGGAAGGCCGTTTTACTTATGTCAATCCTGCTTTTTTAAGGATGTGGGGATATAAAGGGCCAAAAGAGATATTAAACCAGTCCAGCTTTACAATTGCAAGGGACCGGTCTCAGGCAGAACTTATCTTTAAGGGCCTGAAAGAAAAGGGAAGATGGATGGGCGAAGTCGAGACTGTAAAGAAGGACGGCACATTTTTTTTTATTTTCCTTTGCGCGAATCAGGTGAAAGATAAAGAAGGGAATCCTCTCTGCATGATCGCTTCTTTTTTAGATACGACTAAAAGAAGGGAGATGGAGGATGAATTAAGGGATTCTTATAAAAATATCGAGAAAAAAGTAAAGGAAAAGACCCTTGACCTTCAGGGGCGTTTAAAGGAGATAGACTGTTTGAATAAATCCATGAAACTGATGGCAGTTGACAGGCCTGTGGATGATATCCTCCAGGATCTTGTCAGATTGATACCCTCTGCCTGGCGGTTCCCTTTCCTTACATCAGCCCAAATTCAATATGGAAACCGGACATATAAGACCACACCTTTCAGAAGATCCGCGTTCATGCTGAGCACCGGGTTCCAGGTATTGGGAAATAAAAAAGGCAGTATTACGGTCTTTATCTCCCGTAAAAAAAATGACAGGATCCGCCATGTTTTTTATAAGGAAGAGAAAGACTTTTTTAATAATCTGAATCAGATGATCAGGGATTTCCTGGAAAAAAGGGAGAATGAAAAACGGAGAATGATCAGCGAAGCCCGTTACAGGACACTGGTCGAGAATATCCCCCAGAAGATATTCCTGAAGGATAAAAATTATAAATGGGTTTCGGTCAATCAAAAAATGGCAGATGATCTGGGCATTAAGCCCGAAGAGGTGGTTGGAAAGGTTGACTCGGATTTTTTCCCGAAAGCCCTGGCGGATAAATACAGGAAAGACGATATCAGGATCATGGAGACCGGAAGAACCGAAGATATTGAAGAAAAATATGTACAGGATGAAGAGGAACGCTGGGTCCATACTATAAAGACACCGGTCAGTGATAAAAATGGAAATATCACCGGTGTAATGGGTGTTTTCTGGGATATTACGGAGCAGAAACAGGCAGGGGAAAGGCTGAGAAAACAGTGGGAGATGTTCCTGGCTATTATGGACAATTTCCCGGAGATCCTTTATGTGGCGGACCCAAAGACCTATAAAGTGCTTTTTGTGAATAAAAATTTTAAAGAGATGCTGGGACATGACCCTGTGGGGGGGATATGTTATCAGGAATTTCAGGGATTTAAAAAGCCCTGTGATTTCTGCACGAATAAAACTATAATGGAAAGTGGAAAGCCCTATACATGGGAATATCATAATCCGGTACTGGATTATGACTTTTTAATAACTGACCAGGTAATCAGGTGGCCGGATGGAAGGGATGTACGCTTTGAAATGGCCATTAATATTACACAGCGGAAACAAATGGAAAAAGAGCTTAAAAAGACCATGGAAGATCTGGAACGCTCCAACAGGGAGCTAGAACAGTTTGCATATGTGGCCTCCCATGATCTGCAGGAGCCCCTGCGTACCGTGGCCAGTTTTGTCCAGCTTCTGGCTCAGAGGTATTCGGATAAACTGGATAAGAATGCCAAAGAGTTCATTGATTTTGCCGTGGACGGCGCCAAGCGGATGAAAGAGCTTATCAATGACCTCCTTCTGTTTTCCAGAGTGGGTACCCACGGGAACAAACCTATTGCGATTTCTGTCCTTAAAGTAGTTAAAGGTGTGCTCGATTCTCTTCAGCAGTCCATTAAAGAAAGTAAGGCAATAATAACCTATGATAAACTTCCTGTTTTGCAGGCGGATGAAAACCAGATGATACAGCTTTTTCAGAACCTTATCGGGAATGCCCTGAAATTTTCCAAAGGCCCATCCCCTAAAGTCCATATTAGTGTAAAAGAAAATAAAGAATTCTATACTTTTTCCATTAAAGATAACGGGATCGGGATAGAATCTCAATATTTTGACCGTATTTTCATTATTTTTCAGAGGCTTCACGATAAATCGGTATATGGCGGTACGGGCATCGGCCTGGCTGTCTGTAAAAGGATCGTGGAGCGTCATGAAGGAAAGATATGGGTGGAATCAAATCCGGATAAGGGTTCCACTTTTTATATTCGTATACCTAAAAGGAGGTAAAACATGGATGTAGTATATGTAAGACCCATTAATATTCTGCTGGTAGAGGATAATCCTGCGGATGTACGTCTGACCAGGGAAGCCCTGATCAATGCAAAGGTTAAGAACAGTATGATAGTTGCAAAGGACGGAGTAGAAGCAATGGAGTGTCTCTTGAAAAAAAATAAGTTCAAGGATAATCCCCTGCCTGACCTCATTCTGCTGGACCTGAACCTTCCCAAAAAGGACGGACGTGAGGTCCTGGCAGAGATCAAAGAAAATAAAGACCTGAAAAGGATCCCTGTCGTTATCCTGACTACTTCAAAGGCGGAAGAGGATGTTCTAAAGAGTTATAATCTTCATGCTAACTGTTATATCACAAAACCGGTGGAACTGGACCAGTTTGTGGAGGTGGTGAGGTCAATTGAAGATTTCTGGCTGACTATCGTTAAACTGCCCGATGGAAATAATAAGTAAAAATGGTGTTCATTGATTTAAAATACTGAATAATTAGGAGGCATAAAATAATTAGGATTCTTCTTATAGAGGATAATCCCGCTGATGCCAGGCTGATCAAGGAATATTTAAATGTGATTCAGAATAAGGATTATTATGTTAAGACCTTTAATCTGTTGTCCAAGGGCATCAGCGAAGTAAAAAAAAATATATATGATGTCATCCTGCTGGACCTGGGCCTTCCTGACAGTAAAGGAAAGGAAACACTGGAGAATTTCCGGGAATTTTTCGATGAAATTCCTGTTATAGTACTGACAGGCTGGGATGACAAGAATGTTGCAAAGCAGGCTTTAGAAGCAGGAGCCCAGGATTTTCTGGTAAAAGGGAAATATAACGCTGATCTTCTGATGAAAACCATTATTTATTCCATTGAACGGGCCAGGGCCAGGAAGGTTCTGAAGGATTTATCAATAACCATGGCAAACAGCCAGGAACAGTTAAAACAGATCATCGAAACAATGAATGAAGGTATTGTCATTGTTGATCCGAAGAATAAAATATGTTTCCTTAACCAGGCGGCTGAGAAACTTCTGGGTCAGAAAAGAGAGGATTTTTCAAGTGTTTCCCTTCCATTTTTATTAAAAGAGGAGAGCCAGCAGGAAATTGAGTTGATCCGGGAAGATGGTAATAAGGCTATATTAACGCTTACCAAAACCATAATCATGTGGAAAGGAAAAAAGGCTTTCCTTATTACCCTCCATGACCTGACCGAACAGAGGATCATTGAGGAGAACATGTTCAAGATCCAGAAGCTGGAATCTGTGGGGACCCTGGCCGGCGGTATTGCACATGACTTCAACAATCTTCTCTCCTCTGTTCTGGGTAATATCTCAATGGCCCGTTTGAAAGTAAAACCCTGTGAAGAGATATATGAGTACCTGCTGGATATTGAAAAAGCAGCTGTTCAGGCCAGAAATCTTACCAAGAAACTGCTGGTCTTTTCCAAAGGCGGAGAACCGGTTAAAAAGATATTCTCTATGAAAGAGATGCTTATCGAGACTGTTGATTTTATTCTCAAAGGAAGCATCGCAAGACCGCGGTTTTCCATTGCGGATAACCTGTTTCCTGTTAAGGGGGATAGCAGCCAGATTGCTCAGGTGATCGACAACCTTCTGATCAATGCAGTATCTGCCATGAATGAAGGGGGAATTATTGATGTTTCTGCTGAAAATACAGTTGTGAATAAAAAGGATATCCCGGGTCTTGACACGGGCCATTATATAAAAATATCTATAAAGGACTGTGGACAGGGGATTCCGAAGGAAAATCTGAGTAAAATATTTGACCCCTACTTTACTACAAAAAAGGACGGCACCGGCCTGGGCCTTGCAATGGCTTATTCTATTATCAGGAAACATGGAGGTGCCATTATAGTGGAATCGGAAGTGGGGAAAGGATCTGTTTGTACTGTCTATCTTCCTGCTGTTTTAAAAACCCGTCAGACCTCCGTTAAGAAACGGGTGAAGATGACACAAGGGGCCGGGCGGATCCTGGTCATGGAGGATGACTTAAAGGTTCAGAAAACCATGGGTAAAATATTGAACATTCTTGGTTTTGAGGTTTGTTTTGCCCAGGATGGGAAGAAGACAGAAAAGCTGTTCCGTAAAGCAATAGATGAAAAAAAACCGTTCGATGCAGTCATTATGGACCTGATCATTCAGGGAGGGCTCGGGGGGAAGAATACAATTAATAAGATTAAACAGATCGACCCTGAAGTCAAGGCCATCGTTTCCAGCGGGTATTCAGATGATCCCGTCATGGCGGATTATAAAGAATACGGCTTTGTTGATGTCCTGCCTAAACCCTATACCATCGAGGAGATGAGCGGGGTTCTGAACAGAGTGCTAAAGAGGTAACCTGAAAGAACCTGTACCGGTCCTTTCCTTCGGTGTAGGAATTAAGGGGGAAAAAATATGGAAAAATAAAGGATCCGCCGCAATTTTGTTATTCATTATACGGGATCATTCCCTGTGGTATCTCAACTATAAATCTTGCCCCCCGGCCCGGCTGGCTTTTTACCATGATCCGGCCATTATGTTTCTCAACAATCCCCTGAACAATAGAAAGGCCGAGTCCTGTACCCGGAATAGTATGAATGCTATCCTCGATCCTGAAAAATTTTTCAAATATTTTTTCAAGATTTTTTCTGGAAATACCCGGGCCCTTATCTTTTATCGTGATGACGAAACAATTATCCGCTTTTCTGAACAGGGATTTTATTTCAATATCCGTATTACTGTTTGTAAATTTAACGGCATTATTCAGCAGGTTTACCAGCAGCTGGAATATCTTGTCTCTGTCAGCGTTCATCTTTGGCAGCAGTTTCCCGAAGTTAATGAGTATTCCTAATTTTTTCTCTTTAAGAAGATGCTCAAATTCATGCTTAAGCTCTTCAAATAATTTTTTCAGATCGAATTCCGAGAACTGAAGTTTAAAGGAGCTTGTCTCGATCCGGGAGAGGGAAAGCAGGTCTTCGATCAGCCTGGTAAGACGGTCGCTCTCATGATCAATGATTGTCAGGAATCTTTTTTTCTGCTCCCCTGATAGGCCTTTACGGGCCAGAAGTGTAGCAGTAAACCCCTTTATGGATGACAGGGGAGTCCTGAGTTCATGAGAGACGTTTGATACGAACTGTGACTTCATTTCATCAAGCTGTTTCTCGCGGGTAATGTCCCTGATGGTAAGGAGGAATTCCAACTCTTCTCCCCTCTGAATGATAAGCGGAGCCATATAGGCCGATACTATCTTTTTACTCTTATCCCCCTCCTGGTTCATGATCTCGATTGTTTCAGACTGGAAATATTTCATTTTTCGGAATAATTCCGAGTAGTAGACCTCCTTAAGGTATTTTTTAAGAGGAGTGTTTGTCAATCTTTTTGCACTTACTCCAATGAGCTTTCTCATGGAAGAATTAAAAAGTATAATATTGTATTTGTTATTCAGTAAGAGTACCCCATCACTGATGCTCTCGATCATCATATGGAATCTGTCCCTCTCTTCCGCTATCTGATTCGTTCTTTTCTTGAATTCCTCCTGAGTAGAGGACAGCTGTTTGATAAGGTCCATCTTTCCGCTGATATTGATACAGGTAACGATAGCACCATTATACTGTTTTCCATGAATAATGGGAGCAATTTCCATACTAACCCCTGTTTCATCTGTTCTGGAAATGATCAAAGCATTTCTCTTTAGTGGTTTATTATTATTTTTAAGGAACCATTCTTTGATATCCCTGATCTCAAAGTCTTTGAGCAGGTCATGCATGGTTTTATTGAGAAGCTGTATGCGGGTCTTTTTGAATAGTTTTTCCGCAGTGGCATTGGATTGAATGATCCGGCCCTCGCTGTCCAGCATAAGCAGGGAAATATTTATATTATCAATAAGAAGTTTTACAGAGAGATCTGATTTCATATTTATAAAAGATTATAGCCCCGATATTTACCTGTTGATCTTGTTCAGTTTATTCTGAAGAAGTTCAGCCAGTTTTACGGGGTTAAAAGGTTTGGTAATATAATTATCTGCTCCTGCTTGAAAGGCCATATCTATATCATTAACCTGGGAACGGGCGGTTAACATGAAAATGGGAATATTCATTACAGAGGGGTCGCCTCTAAGTAATTTAACCGCATCGATGCCGGACATTTTAGGAAGCATCCAGTCCATCAGGATCAGGTCAGGATTTTGACTTTTAGCCAGTTCAACTCCGTCCTTTCCGTTAGAAGCTGAAATGACCGTTATTCCATCCAGTTCAAGGTTTACCTTCACCATCTCAGTAATGTTGGGATCGTCATCAATTACCAGTACTTTCATATCTTTACCCTCTTAATAAAGAACCGGAACACGTACGGTTCTTTTGGTTTTTTATTTTTGCTTCTTACACTCTTACAGAGTAAATAAATTATAATATTAAGTGATGTCAAATAAAATATTTTTTTTTAGATAATGTGTTTTGATCATAGTGCCGGTATTCCTGAAAAATAAAATCAAATTTTTTATTCATTTTAAGGAAGAGCTCCAGTATTTCAGGATCAAAATGTTTCGAGTTGACCCGGTCATTCTCACTGGTTATGATGGAGATGACCTTTTGGTGGGAAAACTCCTTTTTATAGGGCCTTTTGCTGCGCATGGCATCGTATACATCAGCCAGGAGAACGATCCGGCCGGAAAGGGGGATATTATTTCCCTTCAGTCCTTTGGGGTATCCTGAGCCATCCCAGCGTTCATGATGGCTGAGGGCTATGATCTTCGCTTCTTTCAGGATAGGGGAGCCGGAACCGGAAAGGATCTTTGCTCCGATCAAAGGATGTTTCTTTATGACCTCAAACTCTTCTTTTGTCAGCGGGCCGGGTTTAAGAAGGATATGGTCCGGAATGCCTATCTTTCCGATATCATGCATGGGCGCAGCATAGAACAGCTTTTCCTGGTCCTGGGAAGAGAGCCCTAAATAATCAGCGATCAGGGTCGCATAATAGCTCATCCTTTGAATATGGGAAGCGGTCAGGTCATCTTTATGTTCCGCGGCCCTGGTCAGGCACAGGATCGTATTAATATAGGCTTCCTTGATCTTTGCATGTGCTTTATCCAGATTTTTATATGCTGCTTCAAGCTGATGGGTCCTCTGGCGGACATTTTTTTCAAGAATGACATTATGGTCCTTCAGGTAATCATTGAACTCCTTTATCTTCAGTAAATTCTCGATCCGGGTCAGAAGCTCTGTTTTATCAACGGGTTTCAGGAGGAAATCACTGGCACCGGCCTCTAACCCCCGGATCTTCAGGTCACGGTCCTTTAATGCAGTCAGGATGATCACAGGGATGTCCTGAACCTTCTTCATTGTTTTCAGTTGTTTCAGTACTTCGATGCCATTCATTCCCGGCATGAGGATGTCAAGCAGAATAAGGTCGACCCTCTGCCGTTTCACTGCCTGCAGGGCTTTGCTTCCCCTGTCCGCTGTGACAATATTATAATCTGCCAAAAAGGCTTTTAACAGGTCGCGGTTCAGCTTCTCATCATCCACGACCAGTATCCTTGTGTGGGAATGACCGGGCTTTTTTTCTGATCTATTCATTTTTTAAATCCTGCTTTTTATTCCCGACAGGAAGGGAGAATTGATAGCTCTTTCTCGAATCTCGTAGTGAGCCGCCCAGAGTTATCCTGCCTTCTGTCTGCCCCATCAGTTCCCTGATCCGGGATAACTTCATCCAGGAAGAAAAATAATGTGCTACAGCCGGATCCCCCTTATGGAGATCGTTTATATTTCTTGTGACTATCTCATTTTTATCAAGAGACGGATAATCAATTTGTATAATAAGATCTCTCTTTTTTTTCCTGAGTTTAACGGAAATCCTGCTGTTATCCGGTATCGTGGAAAGAATATGCACCAGCAGTTCAAAAAGGACCCGCTTTATCATTTTTTCATTATTTCGGATCGGATCGATATTCTTTTCCACGGACACCTGGAGGAGATTATTATGGACCAGCAGTTTTTCTTTGAACAGGACCTGCAGCCGTGTGATAAGGCACCTGATACTGAACAGGTTATGATTGGTTTTTGATCTTTTATCTATACTGCCGGAAAGGTCCATCATATCATTGATCAAAGAAAGGAGGTTTTCACCGGCATTAATGATATTCTTGACATAGGATTTCTGCTTTGGGTTTAATTTCTCTATTACTTCTTCATCAAGCATCCTGGAGAATCCGATGATGGCATTTAAAGGGGTTTTTAATTCATGAGAAAGCATCCGGATCAGGTCGTTTTCAAGCGGAACAACTCCCTCCCTCTTGAAATTTCTCTGCTGCCTCATGGCTACGCTCCGGATAGAGATTTTTTTAGCTTACACCTGTATCAATTTTAATGTACTCTTTACAGATATAAAGTCAATTAAAAAGAACCGGGACAGGGGGCTGTTGAAAAAGCCTGTTTTTTAAATAAAATAATTGTATGCACCCTCTGCAAGGACTAGAGCGGATTTATTCATGCTTTTTTAATGTATCTTTGAACCGCCGAAAAGCATGGTTAGAACCGCGCCTGCAAATAGGCTTTTCAACAGCCCCACAGGTACAATGCTTTTTAGTCCTTTTATTTTAACAGTTCTAAAAGTTTGATCCGGTCGATCAGGTCAATGGGATATTTGGATGCATAAATTTCCGCATTGGAAGTGAATTCTGCCAGTGAAATATAGACTCCTTTGTGGTAGTTGGTAGTGCGGAGTTCCTGCAAAAATATTTCCAGCATTTCCTGGGTGATAGTCTCAAAAGAGCGGTTAATATAGACCATGACGTTGTATAAATAAGCTTTGGAAGATTCTGTTGCGGATATTTTAATAATATATTCAAAATCAAATTTCAGGTCATCCCTGCGGAGGCCTAATTTTTTAAGGACCGGGTCAAAGATTTCTTCTGTTTTTTCCCTGTCTGAAGAGAGAATATCTTTAATAATGGTTTCTCTGTTAATATCGCTGAACTGGGCATATTTTTCAGCAATATCCTTGTACTTCGGGTCCATATAGTAAAGCTGTTCCCATATTGCCGTAGCCTGGTCTATCTTGTTCAGCTTAAGGTAACATTCTCCCATGTGATAGGATATCTCTTTTCTCATGGGATGCTCTGACGGTATTTCATCAGTGATCATTTCAAAAAATTTAAGGGCATGTTTATAATTTTCCAATCCCTGGTAGCAGCGTGCTGTAAGGAAGAGCAGCTTGGACCATTTATCGCTTCCCTCTTTCTTTAATTCTTTTCCGGCATATTTTATTGCATTCTGAAAGAGGTGGTCGGCAAACTCGATCTGTGCCAGGTAATAATAAGGCTGAAGAAATTTACTGTTGAGCTTTATACATTCCTTTAAATATTCCCTGGCTTTTTCATATAGATCCATGTAATAGTAGATCCGTCCCATAAGATAAAAACTGTAATGATCTTTTGGATCATATTTAACAGCCTGGAACAGGAATTTAAGGGCATTATCATTATCCCTTTGATGAAAAAAAACTTGGCCGACCCGGGAATAAGCCAGAGAGTTCCCGGGCTGGTACTGTGTGACCAGCAGATATTCGTTTAAAGCGGAATTAGGTTTGTCTAGTTTATAAAAGACATCAGCCATCATGAGATGAAACTGGGCCCTGTTCAGCTCTTTAAAAGCATCGGGCATATTAAGGATAGCCTTCAAATTTTCCAGGGCTTTTTCATACTCTTTGAGTTCATAGTATATTGTTGCCCCACACCAGTATGGAAGAAATTCTTTTGGATTGGATTTCATGACCTTTTCAAGGAACATCCGTGCCCTGTAAAAATCTTTCATCCTGATATACGTGTTGACTTTTTCAAGTGTAGTCTCCCCGAGAGATTTAATAAGCAAAGCAACTCCCAAGATCAATACCACAACAATACCTGCTATAAATAGAAGAGTCATAGTGTTTTACCTGGTTTCATATAATATAAATACTCATAATGAAAAATCAATTTATATTTTTCTGATAAAAAGAACCTGTCCCGGTTCTTTTGGAGCACTTTTCGGCATTAGAAGTGCGCATAGAATTGCGCATAGTGTGCAACAAAATAGTCATATTAAAATGATGCTGAAGGGCGAAGTTTTTCTTTTATTCTATTACTGCTTCTATTCAATAAGTTATAACTATTTTATCAAATAGTATTAGTTGGCACGACAATTGCCTTTACATAGATAGAATCGAATTAAAAGGAGAATAAAATGAAAAAGGAAAAAACTTATTTAAGATGGTTAGCCCTGATGGCCGGGCTGGTATGCCTGCCTTTAATGGTAGAAGCAGTACAGTTAAAGACCATAAACCCGTATTCTTTTCTGATCGGGAACGCAGCTACTGAGATCAAAGAGAATATCTATACGGCCAATCCGGCCAGTATTGCAAACCTGGACTCTTCCATGCTGTTCCAGACTTTTACACTGGAAGATAATCCCGAGCAGATCTTTTTCTCGCAGAACCTTGTCATAAGAGAATCAGATCAGCATTCCCTTCTTCTGGGATATTCCCTTGTAGACGGCAAAACCATATCCATGAAGAACAGCCTGTTCAGGGCAGTTTATGCATTCAATTTTGAGGATTTCCTCTTTTTAGGTGCAGGATTTACCTATAAGGATACAGAGTATAAGAAGTTCGATAAAGCAAAACTTTCGACTGACCTGGGTGCAATGGTCTCATTAAAATTTGACTGGCTGATAAAGTTTGCCAATTTCGGAATCTACGGAATAAATGCAAAACCGGAAAAGATCAACATGAATTTTCCAACAGCTCATTTTGGCGAATATACAGCATGGGGATGGGCCCTTGGACTGGACCTGACTTCAAAGCTGGATGTGATCGTTTCCGGGGATTCAGACCTTGTAAGGGATTCCATTATTCTCGGCCGTAACGACAAGATCTTCAGATACGGTGTTCAGCTTAAATCCAAAAGGTCTTTTCCGTGGCTGGGAGTAATGGCTTCCGGAGAATATAAGGACAAAATTTGTATCGGGTACAGCGCCGGTGCAAGCCTGGAATTCACCATTTTTTCAATCACATACGGTGCCAAGAGGGACCTCGTGGAGAAGAGTGACCAGCAGTACCTTTCCTTTTCTTTTCCTTTATTTAACAGGTCCCAGGAGCAGAATGTCGTGAAAAAGAGTGGTTCTGTGAAAGCATCTGCAAACCAGCAGGTAATAGTCAGTAATGAAGAAGAAGAGAGTGATACGATCAATATCCATTATTACAATGACGGAACCAACTGCCGGATCTCCTTTAAGGGTGACCTGAAGGATGTTGAGTATTGGACCCTGGAAGTGGTAGATAAGAACCTTGATGTCATCAGAAAATATCAGGCCAATGATACGCTTCCTGATGGGGTTATCTGGGACGGTAATGACAGCCGGGGCAGATCAGTTCCAAACGGAACATATACTGTGAGACTGGAAGTCTTGAAAGACAGGATCCTGTTAAAAGCTTATGAGAGCGAGAAAGAGATCATGAAAGGGATCATGTAATCATCCATCGATTCTCCTTTTATTTCAAAGAACCGGGACAGGTACAGTTCTTCTTCGAAGAACTGTACCTGTCCCGGTTCTTTGTGTTAATGATCCTGGAAAAGCTCTTTTATTTTATAGTGGAGGGTGCGGGGGCTGATATTCAGAAGCTTTGCTGTTTTTAATTTGTTGTGATCGGTCTTTTGAAGGGCATCTTGAATATAGGCCCTGTCAACCTTATCTGCGGCTTTTTTTAAGGCATCTTTATAGTTTATTTTACCCGGATCATCGAATAAGATATCTTTTTTTTTCTGCCGTATGTCAAATATAATATCTTCCGGCTGTATATACTCTTTTTTTGTAAGGACTATGGCCCTCTGGATAAAATTCTCAAGCTCGCGGACATTGCCCGGCCAGCTGTATTCGATGCATTGCTGAAGGGCTTCTTTGGAGATGCCTTTGATATTTTTTTTTATGGAGCTCTTATATTTTTTAATGAAATGGTCGATCAGGAGGGGGATATCATCCCGTCGCGCCTTTAAGGGAGGGATATTAATCGTAATGACATTTAAACGGTAGAAGAGGTCCTCTCTGAATAATTTGCTGTCTACTTCATCTTTTAAATTCTTTGATGTTGCCGTGATCACCCTGAAATCAATATCCATCTCCCTGTTGTCACCCACCCTCTTGACCTTCTTTTCCTGGAGGACCCTTAAGAGCTTGGGCTGAAGTTTGAGAGGTATTTCACCTATCTCATCCAGAAAAAGCGTACTGTCCGAAGCTTCCTCGAACAGTCCCTTCCTGTCTTCAATAGCGCCGGTGAATGCCCCTTTTTTATAACCGAACATTTCACTTTCGAGCAGTTCTGACGGGATGGCACCGCAGTTGATCGCATAGAACGGCTTATCCTTCCTCGAAGAAGAGAAATGGATGGACCTTGCCACGATCTCTTTTCCGGTCCCGCTCTCTCCCTGTATGAGTACACTGATATCATGATGAGCCACCTGGATGATCTGTTCATATACCTCTTTCATGCACTTGCTTTCACCGATAAGACCGGCAGGTTTATACAGGGTCGAAAGATTTTTTTTTAACTTGATATTCTCTTCCTGGACATTCTTGTTGATGAGCAGATTATTTATACTGAAGAAGAGCTCTTCCATGGCAAACGGTTTTAGAATGTAGTGGTTTATACCAAGATCAAAAAGGTCCGAGACCGACTGGATAGTGCCGGCAGAGGTCATGGCAACAATTATGACCGCCTGGTCCTGATTCCTTATCTTTTTAATGATCTGCCGGGGAGTGGTATCCGGAAGATCAAGGTCCAGTAAAAGCAGGTCGTAATGGCCGGGTATAAACAGTTTCAATCCGTCTTTGCCGGAACATGCTGTCTGTATATCATAGTTTTTATTATTAAAAAATTCAATTAGAGATTTTTGAAGGGAAGCATCATGTGTGATTATTAGAAATCTGGAGATCATGAATTTAATAGTACACCAAAATTTTTTCTAAGTCAACCCTTTTTTATTAAGAAAAGAACCGGGACAGGTACAGTTCTTCTCCGAAGAACTGTACCTGTCCCGGTTCTTTTGGAAGAAAATTACGAGATAAAGGCATTCTTTCCTTTTTTATCAGTATAATCATATACGAACATGTGGATCGTATTCATGGCGGAGATCTTCAGTTTTGTGAATTTAATGTGGAGAAGCTTGTCTTTGCTGTTTTGGATCGCATTGGTGTTGATCACTTTTCCCATGACAGACAGCGGTTCTGAATTTACGGCGAAGTTGATCTCCAGCAGGCTGTCTTTATGGATCTCTTTTTCAGCTCTCAGGGCCATCCCTCTCGCGGACAGGTTGTATATCCAGCCCTTCTCAGGTTTCGGATCTTTGTTCATCTTTTTATCCTGTTCTATTATCCTGAATTCAGCCGGGATCTTTACATCGGCCCTGCGATAACGCCGTTTTTGTATTCTTTTCGTATGAGAAGAATGGGAGATCTGGACGATGCATAAGGAGGCGTGTTTCAGCTCTTGTGCTATTCTTGAATATAGAATATATTCTGCATCATCCTTGTTCCAGAAGTATATCTTGATCTTCTTTTCCTTCCATGAGATCTTGTAGATATACTGATCTTCAGGTAATTTTATTTCAATATGGTTATTATCTATTCCCAGTATGGAAGTATCAAATCCGGTCCCATTCTCCATCTGAACATGGACCTTCTGGTGCGGATTCAGATGCCGGCTTGTTACTTTTTTTGATTGTGCTTTTTTCCTGTCCAGGGCCAGGTCAACCTTTCTTCTGATCTCAAAATAGAGGGCGATCTTATTGTCCCTTTCCTGCATGGATTCGGCTGATCCGAGTATTCTCCTGATCTCGTTTGATAAGATGTAATCGATCTTGTTCTCAAAATTCAGCAGAACGGTTTTATTAGCGATCCTATGATCCTCAGCAAGCCAGTATAAGCTTTTGGATTCCTGATAAGTGAAGCCGGTTTTCAGACCTGCCTGTTTATGGAAGAAATAGATCTGGAGAAGGTGATGCTTGAATGCAAGATATGATAATAGAACAAAGAATAAAATAAGTATAATAACTATAAAAACAACCATTTTAGAAATCCTTTTAAATATTTAATAATGTTTCTGTATTCTCTTGTATTATCGGTAGAGTAGGTGAAATCATTTAGATACTGTATCCATTTAATAAAATTATATCTTACCTTAATAAATTTGACAATAAAATCAATTTAATTAAAATTTATATAATCAGGATGTCGATTTATGTAAAAACACACCTTTAGGAGTGTTAATATATGATAATAACTACATTATTTTTTTCTGAAATATTTAATCAGATCGATAGCCTGAATAGAATGATATTAAGGAGGCCTCATGAATGAAGTAAAAAAACTGCAATGGTTAAAACCTGTTCTTTTAATTAAAGTGATCCTGATCTTTACAGTGTGGGCTCCGGCCGCGATCGCTCCACCTGCGCTTTTACAATTTTTCGGCCTTCAGATGCCAAGCTATCCTTTGTTCCTGCGATTGTTCGGTGCTTTGCAGGCTTCGCTGGGAGTTGCATACTGGTTTGCCTTTAAGGATCCCGTCCGGAACAGGGATATTATAAAGATGGGGATCATTGAAAACGGACTTGTTGCTGTAACACTTATCATACTGGCCGTAACAGCCGGAGTTACCAGCTGGTTCCTGCAGGTATCCGTTCTGCTTACAATAATTTTTTGTGTATTATTTATAATATTAAAGCCGGAAGGAAAATAATTCCTGTAGATCCGTTCAGGATTGTGACCTCAAATAATCGATCGCTTCGGATAATCCGCTCATAAAGTCGTCGATCGCTTCGGGGAAGATAAAGACGCGGCTGTATTTCGTGATCTCCCCGTCATTTGTTGTTTCATTTATTACTATATATAATTCCTCTTTAATGGATTCCTTCACTTCGAATTTATAGGTTTTAGTTCCCTTGTGGAACTGTTTTGAAAAAAGGTTCTTTTTCTTATCATTCATGATCTCTTCCTTAATATGATCCTGCTTAGAAATGAAAGAAGGAGGTTCCCAGTTTGATGGGAGAACTCGACTTTACATCTTTCCAGTAATAGATGAAATAGGGATCATCCATGTTAAACTTTTTTTTGATCCACTCGATAGCTGCGGTCGTGCCTCCCAGCTGATCGACCAGGTTTATCTTTTTAGCCTGATTACCCGTGAAGATGCTTCCGTCAGCGATCAGGTCCAGTTCATCATTGTCTATCTTCCTGTTCTGATGAATGATGTTCTTGAACCGGGTATGTATTTTATTTAGAGACGCTTCCATTTTTTCTCTTTCATCTTTGGTCAGCTTCCTGTCCCATGAAAATATATCACTATAAGGGCCTTTTTTTATGGTTGTACTTTTAATATCATATTTTTTAAAGAGACCGGAAAGTTCCAGTTTCATGGTGAAGACCCCGATGCTTCCCGTAAGTGTATACGGAGTGCTGACGATATGATCGGCTCCGCATGCAATATAATATCCGCCGGAAGCCGCGATCCCTCCCAAAGAGGCAACCACATATTTCCCCGCTTCCCGTAATTTCAGGATCTGTTCATAGATCATATCAGAAGCTATGACGGACCCGCCAGGGGAATCAATTCTTAAGATAACTCCTTTGATATGAGGATTTCCTTCTACATCCTTTAACTGCTTGATTATGGATTCGGCACCCGTAGCCAGGTTCCCGTATAAAGGATTGAAGATACTTTTTCCCGTTATAATAGGGCCATATATAGAGACGATAGCGATCACAGGGCCTTTCCTCCATTCCTTTTTCAGATAATGGAGTGAGCCGGTATCTACTTCCTGGAAGGAATAGATCCTTCGCTTATTCAGTAACAGGGCCATGATATCATAGGCCTTTTCTTTATACCCGATATGGTCTATCCAGTGGTTCTCTTTCAGGATGTCAGCATCCAGGATCGGATACTCATTTATCAGGGAACGGATCTCCTCTTCATCGATCAGCCTGTCCTCTGATATGGCCAGCGTAAACAGGTTAAAAGAATCCTCTACGCTGTCTCTGATCTTTTTCTTCTGTTCTTCCTTTATGTCTTTAGTGAACGGATTTAGTGCGTTCTTGTTTTTACCGCTCTGGACGACCTCAAAGCCGATGCCGAACCTGTCCAGCAGGCCTTTCAGCTTCAGTACATTGACCGAGACACCCAGCCCTTCCAGGGACGCATAGGGAGAAAGCACGATCCTGTTGGCAGCGGAAGCCAGAAAGTATTCTTCGGTGGAGCCTCCGACTTCGAGATAAGCAACGATGAATTTGTCCTTTTGTTTTAATTTGATTATCTTTTCTCTGATCTCATAAACCAGCCCGCCTATTCCTCCGTAGGAGGTCGTCGTGATCGAGCCGATGTTTAAAATAATTCCCTTTATAGAATCATCTTCATAACATTTTTTCAGGTCTTCGAGGATCTTTTGTGCACCTTGTGAGATGTCACCAAAGAAACTGAACTGCTCCGTATCTGTCAGGAGTCCGGAGATCTTTATCTCCGTAACCTTGTTTGGTATGGTGAAAAAGGTCTTATATGTTCCGGAATGATAGCTGAATTCCCAATTGTGATTATGTGCATATTTGTTGGAATTATAGTATTTAACACCCAGGTTTGGAAATCTTATTTTAATACCCGATAATAGCCTTTGATCGTCTTTAAGATCAAAATAGCACATTTCCAGAAATAATCCCTCTAATGGTTCAAGGGAAAGCTGATATATGTT
>JAHITG010000198.1 GCA_018817865.1 Spirochaetota bacterium | reverse complement strand
CGTCCGGGCGATCCATCCGCCTTTCTCTATCAGGCTGTCCGCATAAGCGTCTGCTTCCCATTCTGCCGTGTTCTCCAGAATGATCTGATC
Source organism: Spirochaetota bacterium (assembly GCA_018817865.1). Lineage (GTDB taxonomy): Bacteria > Spirochaetota > JAHITG01 > JAHITG01 > JAHITG01 > JAHITG01. Next base: position 3,753 of record JAHITG010000198.1, on the reverse strand, counting down.
CACATCATCTTTGGTAATAGCGCCTTTTTCAAGGTCCCTGGCGATCTCTTCCCACATCCTCTTCTCCCATTCGCTCTTGACGATCTCTTTTCCTTTTTCAACTACATCCTGCCATTTGATCTCTTCTTTGTATTTCTCCGCTTCCCTGTAAAACACTCCCATATCCTGACGGTCGTAGCGTTTGTATTCCACCTCCGCAGCGAACAGATCAATGGTGCCGGTGATCAGGATGGCAGTGATGATGAGTATGAAATGTAGACTATTATTTCGGTTTTTAGATGGTGTCATTGTTTGCTCCTTATGATTAACAGGCCTAAAGGCCTGTTGCTACATTGTTTGATCTATTGATACTGAGATTCCCGCTTTCCCCTTCGGGGAGGCTTCGCACTCGCGGGAATGACAAAAACGAGAATTCAATGCCAGACCCCTTCTAAAAAGGGTGGGCTCACTTTAGTGAGCCCTGATGCTTTCCTGAGGAAATCTTTTCCATTTGCACTTCTTAAGACGACGACTTTTAAAAAAGCGGCCAACTTTTTTTGAAAAAATTTTGATAATTATAAAAAAATGTTTTGTTTTTGTAAAAGAAGGAGTTATTAAAAATAATAAATTTATAAATTCTCGCTTTCCTCTCCAAGGATGCTTCACACTCGTGGGAATGACAAAAAAAGGGGGTATTACTTAAATAGCTTTTGGAGTAATAAATAATGAAACAAATTTTAAACGGAGCCAATCCCTTGCGGGGAGACTTTGCACAAGCCCTTTGCTACATTGTATTTTGAAATTATAAACGCAAGCTAAAGCTTGCGACTACCACTATTTTTTCATTAAAATCAATTTAGACAAGAAGCCCTTATTACCTGATACCAATATCAAACATACTTTCTGACGATCTTATCCAGGTGCTTCTCAAAATTGAACCTTTTAGGAACAATATTCAGATCGATCATACCCGCGGCCATAGTTGCATGGCCTCCGCCAACTCCCATATCACCCACGATCTGGGTTATGATCCTGGATGCATCATACCTTTTATTTTCACTTCTTATAGAAATGGAAATATTATTTCGCTTTAAATGATACCCAATGATCAAACTCATCTCCCTTAATTGAATAAAGAAATCACAGATGATACCCAGCACATATCCGGACCTTAAGCTTGAAAGCTTAAAAATACCTACATCTTTTATCTGTTTCAAACTTTTAATTCCCGCCTTGAACCCGGCAAGGTCCCTTATTTCCAAAATGTTAACCGCAACATGATCCAGAAATTTAATATCTGCAAAAGCATATAATCTGTCCACTACTTTAATATCCAGGGGTGAAGTTTTCCTGGTCAGACGCAGAGTGTCAATATAGATCCCTATCAGAAGCGCAGTTGCAATATTTTTTGGTATTTTTTCAACTTTCAGGTCCAGAATATACTCTCCAATGATCGAAGAACAGGCACCGATATTCGTCCTCAGATCATAAAACCCGGACGGAAGTGCCTTATCCACATGGCCTTCATGATGATCAATATATCCAATATACTCAGCTTTCAAAGCAGTGATGTTACTGACCCCGATCTTGGTATCTACCACGATGATCTTTGATCCCGGTTTAAGGGAAACTTTACTGATATGATATACCTTGATCTTTAATTTCTCTATCATATCATTTACGGTCTTATTGCTTAGAAAACCTGATATGATTATCCTGCTTGTTATATTAAGCTGTTTTAAAACAAATTGAAGTCCGAAGGCCGAAGCAATTGCATCCGGATCAGGAAAATTATGCGGCTGAATATATACAAATTCCACCTTCTTTAAAGATCGCTTTAACTGCAGTAGTTTATTCATGAATTAAAAAATCCTCAACTTTAAAATCCTTCTGTTTGGAAAGAAACTCTTTTAAACGCTTTGTAAGCCTCTCCTCTATCTGTCGGACCCTTTCTCTTGAAATATTGAACATATCACCGATCTTCTGAAGGCTCCAGGGATCCTCAGATAACATCCTGTTCTTCCAGATCATCATCTCTTTTCCCTCAAGGTCTTTTGCAAATTCCTTTAATTTTCCTTGCAGTTTTTCATTGAGGTCCTTTTCTATCATATCTTTTTCTATATTTGCGGAATCAGCATGGATCATACTGGCCACATTTTTACTATTATCAGAACTAATGGGCTGATCCAGAGAGACAACTCCCTGGCTTAATCTTTGATTCATCTCAATGACATCCCTTTCGTCCTCTCGCATGTATTCCGCCAGTTTTTTGGTATTATCAGGATCAAAACCAGCTTCGATCAGCTTCTCTTTAGCTTTCTTCAAAGAATAAAAGAGACGTTTCTCTACCCGGGAATGCCCTATCCGAATAATGCTGTAATTATCCATTAAATATTTCAATATATAAGCTTTTATCCACCATTGTGCATAGGTGGAAAACCGGACTTTCTTTTCCGGATCAAATTTCTTTATGGCCGTGATGATCCCGAGATTTCCTTCCTGGATCAGGTCAAAAAGACTGACATAGTACTGATTATAATATTCAAAAGAGATCTTGACCACGAGACGCAGATGGGCCATTAATATTTTTTTTGCAGCATCCACATCATGATGGTTTTTGTATTGTCTGATCAGCTCCTCCTCTTCCTCCTTGGAAAGCAGGGGATACTGATTCACCTCCCAGATATACCTCCTGATAGGATCGGAAGGAGTGATCGATCTCTCTTTATACTTAACGATCTTTTGCGATTCCGGTACAGTTTTTATTTCAAGTTCAAATTTTTTTTTCTTCTTTCCTGCCATAGTCACTACTATATAATACATTTAAATGAATTTTCAACCTTTTTGACTCCCTTATCCCCACCCCATAGCCCAGTGAGGATATGTGGGATTTGTTTTGTGGATTACAAAAGCATGTTTTACGTCCACCCCTAGCCAGTAAAAGGAAGTGTGGTTTTCCATTTTCGGATTCTAAAATCGTAATTTTGCCAGGAGGGCAAAATAGATTTTAGCCTCGGAGAATCGCATGGAGGCGATTCGAGAATGAGAAAAGGAAAACTACACTTCCGCTTAAAATCCACTTTAGCCCTCGTAGACCGGCATGGATGCCGGTCGAGAATGAACAAAACGAATCCCACATATCCGAACGAAACCCCTCCCTCCATTAGCCCAAGTGAGGATGAGGGGCTTATATTTACAGACCGCTAAGCACACTCCCCAACACCCCGCCCCTTAGCATAGTGAGGATATGGGGGATTCATTTTGTGGATTGCAAAACATACACCCCTAGCCAGTATAAGGGAGAGTGGCTTTCAGTTTCCGGATTGGAAAATAATAGCTTTTACCATGGAAGGTAAAAGCTATTTTCCCCTCGGAGAGTTGCATGGATGCAACTCGAGAATGAGGAAACGAAAGCCACTCTCCCGACTAAAACTCTTGACTTTTTATATATAGAAACTAATTTATCATGCATTATATATTATTTTGGAGGATTTTGTGAGCTCTTTAATTGTAAGCATATCCGGAATACGCGGTATAATCGGCGAGAACCTGACACCTGATATTGCGGTTCGATTTGCATGCGCATTCGGCAGTTTTATTAAAGGAAGAAAAAAAGTAGTAATAGGCTCTGATACGCGATTAACCGGCCCTATGATGAATAACGCCGTGATATCCGGACTTCTCGGGACCGGCTGTGAAGTGATCGATGTAGGCATTGCTCCCACACCCACCATTCAATTCCTTACAAAAGAGCTTAGCGCTGACGGCGGTATT
>JAHITG010000197.1 GCA_018817865.1 Spirochaetota bacterium | reverse complement strand
TTAAGCCCGGCCGTGGACAGCGCTTTGATCATTACCAATATATCACATGAGTATAACGGATACGGGCCGGACATGGGGTGGAAGGAGTCCATTTTCAGCAATGCGCCGCCTGACTGGGTGCACATCCTGCCCCCGATGGATGAGTGGAAAAGGACGATCTCAGCAGCGCTGGGGATAGCGACCAATAACTGTATCCTGGAGTGTTACGGCAGACCGGGAGGATTCAGGGAGGAAGTGCGTGTTTCAGGATTCACAAACCTGATCATCCGCAGTGCCGGATGGGTGACCAACAGCGACAATACTAATACTGTTATTAACGGGACCAGTTATAACCGGTCGATTATCATCACCAATTCCAGGAGTATCACGGTCCAGGGATTCACCATCACCAATGCACAGCAGGATGGAGTATATATTATTAATGCAGTATCCAACAGGATCGTGAATAATCGGATCGTTAATCATGCTACCAGCGGTACCTACAGTGGTATCAGAATAAGAGGTGACTTTTCAGATTATAATACTGTCACTTCCAATGAAATATACAATGATGGCGGTGTTTTACTGGATTACGGGATCTGGATCAGTGATGCAGATCACAACACGATCAGCTCCAATAAGATACATAATCTTGAGGATTACGGGATCTATTTTCAAGGCAGTGCTCAGAGTAATAGAATAATTCAGAATGAAATATTTTCCAATGCTTCCAGGGGGATTACCGTTGATTCAGAAACAGCGGATTATAATATTATCAGCAGCAATATATTCTATGATAATCTCAGCATAGGTATCTATATTAATTTTGCGGATTATTTTACTATTGATTATAATAATATTTTTGACCTTCGGAACCAGAATTACGGGCTCTATATTACGGATGGAGATCATCATGTTATTTATTCAAACCGTATCCATACTCATAATTATGACGGGATATACATGAACGGGGCTTCTGCAGACAATTATATCAGTCAGAATATGATCTACTCCAACGGCCTGCCCAACAACCGGTACGGGATCTGGCTTGATTCCAATACAGCAGACAATAATATGATTTATACAAATCAGTTCTTTAATAATTACCGTGGGATATACCTTGACCAGCCGGATTATATTAAGATAAGCAGAAATCTTTTTCATAATAATTTGGATATCGGAGTGTATGTTTATGATAATGCAAATTACTGTGATTTTATTAATAATACTTTCTATAATAACAGCCGTGGAATATATATTAATACATCTACTGTGCGAATAACAAATAATATATTTCTTTCACATGTAAATCATGGCATCATTGCAGTTTCAGGATCCAGTTTCTATGATTATAATGTGTTCTGGGATAATGGTACTGATGTAGGTAATCCGGGTAACTTTACAGCCGGTGCATCCAACCGTTATGCATCCCCTCTGATCAATACATCTTCTACATTTGAGATCATCTCCTCTTTCAGTATCTGTGTGGACAAAGCCAAGATCGTTCAGGGACTATCGGATATCTATAATGAGACCGGCCCTGATATCGGGTGGAAAGAATCCCTTTTTAATCCTACAAACCGCCCTTTTACCGTACATATTTTACCGCCTATGGATATATGGACCAATGCCATTACCAATGCTCTTTCTGTTGCCACGAACAACTGTATCATTGAGTGCCATCCGGAATCAGGGGCTTTTTTTGAAACAGTTAGGATATCCGGATTCACCAACCTGACATTACGGTCCTTTGAGTGGACGAACGCACAGGATAATACCACCACGGTGATTGACGGTATCTCCTATAACCGGGCTGTTACTATCACCAACTCAAAGAATATCATGATACTGGGCTTTTCTATTGTTAATGCTACTAATGGGATCTATATCGATGATGCTGTCTCAAACAGGATCTTTCATAACAGGATCCGAGATAATGAGGATGTGGGAGTCTATATCTATTCTCCGGATGCAAATTATAATGTTATAGCAACAAATGAGATATTCAACAGCACAGTGAATGTCCAGGATTATGGTATACGGATTACGGACGGGGATTATAATCTGATCATGTCAAACAGAATCTATAATCATGATGATTACGGGATCTACATCTACAGTGCAGCGGCTTATGGCCCTGATCACAATGTTGTCATGGATAATAAAATATATAACTATCTTGTTTCATACCAGGATTATGGATGCAGAATTCATAACGGATTTCGGAATACAGTATTCTCAAATTTTATTTATAATAATCAATTATATGGCATTTATGTTACGGGGACTTCCCGGACCAATGATATTATTAATAATAATTCCTTCTCAAATAGTATCGGGATATATTTTATTGATGATCCGGTAAGATATAATAATATTTTGACCAATAGAATATTTGGAAACAGTTCTTATGGGGTTTTAATTGACAACGGGGAATATAACAGGATAGAAAGAAATGTTATATATCAAAACGGCAGTTATGGGATCTACAATTATAATGGTGCTCATTACAACCACATCATTAATAACACTCTCTATAAAAATACAACTTATGGTATACGGGGTTATACCTCTACTTTTTCTATATATAACAATGTAATATTATCTAATGACAGTTATGGAATTGTCTGGTCCACTTCAGGAACAGTTACAGCAGGTTACAACTGTATTTATGGGCATTCGACAGCTCCCTGGAATCCGGGTGTCACTCTTACTGACGGGAATATTTTACTGTTAAACCCCCGGATCGATACAGTGAGCTCATTTACGATCATTTCACCGTCAAGCCCTGCTGTTGACAGTGGTACCAATTATTACAGCGAATTATTTAACGGGAATGAAATTGATATGGGATGGAAAGAATCTTCTTTTACAGCGGTCATTACCAATTATGTTCATATTCTTTCGCCCATGGATCGATGGACCAATACGATCAATAATGCTCTTTCCATTGCAACGAATAACTGCATTATTGAATGTCATCCCAATCCTCTTGGTTTTGCAGAATCAGTTTTAATATCCGGTATGACAAATATTATTTTGCGTGCTTATGACTGGGTAAACGGCAATGATAATACTACAACCGCAATAAACGGCGGTGGAGCTACAAGTGTTTTAATTATAACCAATTCAAAGAATATCACTGTACAGGGTTTTAGTATCGGGTATGCTAATTTTTTTGGTGCATATATAACTGATGCTGTCTCAAACAGGATCATTAATAACAGGATCATGAACAATGGTCTTTCAGGGGATGGAAGCGGTATAAGGATCGTATCGGATACAGGGAATGCTAATGTTATCGCATCAAATGAAATATTTAATCTTATGGGAGCTGTTCAGGATTTCGGGATCTGGGTGACAGATGCGGATAATAATTCTTTTATTTCCAATCAGATCCATCATCATGAAGATTACGGGGTCTATTTTACAGGAAGCGCAAGCAGTAATGAAGTGATAAATAACCTGATCACTTCCAATGTTTCATACGGGATCTGGATCTATTCTGATACAGCGGATCATAATCTGATCAGGAATAATGAAATTTACGGACCGGGCCAGAATTACGGGATCTATATCAGGGATGGAGATCATAATATAGCTTATTCCAATATGATCCTTGATCATAATTACAGCGGTATCTATTTTTACGGCACAGCACAGAGTAATGTTATTGCTAACAATGAGATAATATCAAACGGGTGGCCTAATACCAGGCACGGGATCTGGTTCGATTCCGCAACGGCCCATTATAACAGTATTACAAATAACAGGATCTTCGGGAATGCCAGCATCGGGATCTATATTGATGAACCGCAGTATAATCTTATTGCAAACAATGATGTGGGAGGAGGAGGACAGGATTACGGGATCTATATCCCTTATGGTGATTATAATGTGATCCGTTCTAACAGAATCCATCATGTGGATTGGGATGGTATTCAGCTGGCATATACAGCGATCAGTAATGTAATGATAAAGAATGTGATCTGCTCTAATGGATTTCCCAATAACAGGCATGGGATCTATTTATATGATAACGGGCCGAATTATAATTCCATGATCTCTAACCGGATCTACGCAAATCAGGGATATGGTATTGCTGTTTATAGAGGGGATAATAACAGAATAATTCGAAATCTGATCATAAAGAATAATTACGGGATCGTGATCTGGGATAATGCTAACAGTACAGAAGTCGTGAATAACAGCATGGGACTCAATAATACAGACGGTCTCTATGGGAATGCTTCCAGTATTAATATTTATAATAATGTTTTTCTTTCCAATGGCCGGAACGGGATCTATCGGGATACGGGTGGCGGTACGATCATTGCGGATTATAATGGATTTTTTGGGAATAGTACGGCCCCGTGGACCATCGGTATCACTGCTTTAGCGAATAATATTACCGGAACGAACCTGCTTATTGATACGGTTAATGAATTTATTATTTCTTCATCCAACAGCCCCTGTATTGATACAGCGCTTATCATCACTAATATATCCGATTCCTTTTATGGTTCAGGGCCGGATATCGGCTGGAGGGAATCACATTACAGCAATTCGTCCGCTTACTGGGTCCATATTATTCCCATGGATATCTGGACGCGGACCATTGATATTGCCCTCTCCATTGCCACGAACAATTGTATCATAGAGTGTCATGTAAAACCTCTGGATTATGCCGAATCGGTGATTATCACAGGTTTTACCAATCTTATTTTACGCTCCTTTGACTGGACCAATACACAGGATAATACAACAACTATTCTCAGGGGAGATTTTTTTAACAGGTCTCTGGTTATAACAAATTCAAAAAATGTTACAGTTGAGGGATTTACGATCACCAACGCTCTTCAATACGGCATCTATATCAATGATGCAGTATCCAACAGAATTAAAAACTGCCGGATCATAGATAACGGTGAGACAGGGATCAGGATCGCAAGCGATACAGCAGATCATAACAGTATTATTTCCAATCATATCTTTAATCAGGGAGGCTTAGCCCAGAATTACGGGATCTATATTACTGATGGAGATCATAATCTGATCTTTACAAATAAGATCTATAACAATAATGATTACGGGATCTATTTTACAGGGAGTGTACAGAGCAACGAGATCATATCATGTGATATCTATAATACAAATGCAGCACCGCAGGATTACGGTATATATATAACTCCGACTGTGATGGATTATACACGAATTATTAAGAATAGTCTGCTCAATAATGCCGATAGGGGTATTCATGTTACTTCAGGATATTACACATATATTTTTAAGAATGATATAAGGAATGTCAATACTACCTGGCAGGATTACGGTATGGTCATCTCCGGGTGCCGCAGGAGTACGATTCTGTCTAACAGGACCTATAATCATTTCTATGAAGGGATCCATTTGAACGGCGGGTCCAGTACAAATTATATTATTAAGAATCAGATCTATTCGAACAGCAGGTACGGGATCTATTTTACGGATACGGGAGTGGACAGTAATCTGGTTGGTACGAATGATATCTATGAGAATACCAGTACAGCTATTTATGTGGTAAATGCCGACCACAATATCTATGAAAATAACAGGATATATAATATCGATCCAAGCTGGAGACAGGTATATGGGATCTATCTAGCGGGAGGTTCTTATAATACCCTGTTCTCAAATGAGCTTCACCGTATTCAGGACTATGGTATTTATCTGATCAATACGGCGATCAGCAATAATATTATTAAAAATCTTGTCTGCTCCAATAGAGACAGTGTGGGAATATACTTGAATTCAGAAAATGCTGATTATAATACTATTATCAGCAATGTGACCTTTGAAAATGTCAACAGTGGCGGGATCTATGTAAGTCTGGGAGATTATAACAATATTATAAGAAACCTCTCCTACAGAAACAATCACGGGATCGTCGTTTATAACGGGGCTAATAATACAAAAGTTATCAACAATACCATCTTCAAGAATAGTGCAGAGGGTGTATACGGATATATTTCGAATTTTGATGTTTATAATAATATTATTCTTTCCAATGGTAATAGAGGAATATATTTAAATACAGGTGGAAATATTGTTGCCGGTTATAACTGTGTTTACGGCAACGGGATCGAGCCTTGGTCAGCCGGTGTGATCACGGTCGGAAATAATACGATCGATGCGGATCCTATGATCGAGATTGTGAGTAACTTTACGATTGCGGCCGCCAACAGTCCCTGTGTGGACACGGCACTGATCATTACTAATATTTCAGATGTATATGACGGTGGCGGGCCCGACCGCGGGTGGAAAGAATCATCCTTCAGCAATTCTTCTGCCTACTGGGTCCATGTTATTCCTATGGATATCTGGACGCGTACTATTGATCTGGCTTTATCTGCGGCTACCAATAACTGTATTATCGAATGTTATCCCAAACCGCAAGGGTTCGGAGAATCTGTGCTTATCTCCGGATTTACAAATCTGGTCCTTCGATCATTTGACTGGACCAACATACATAATAATTATTCCACCATGCTCGTTGGAGAGAGTTATAACCGTGCTGTTGTAATAACCAACTCTGAAAGGATCACGATCCAGGGATTTACCATTACCAATGCGGATAATTACGGGATCTATATCAATAATTCAGTCTCTAACAGGATAGTGAATAACCGTGTGGTCAATAACGGCAATACCGGCATCTGGATCGACTCTGATACGGCCGACTATAACACGATCACTTCCAATAATATCTTTGATTCCACCAGGACCCTGCAGGATTACGGGATATGGATCACGGATGGCGACCTGAATACTATTTATTCTAATAATATCAGTTTTAATCAGGATCATGGTATTGCCTATTCCGGCAGTGCCATGAGTAATCGTATCATTCATAACATTATTACATCCAATGTATTGTACGGAGTGTATATCAATTCAGAGACAGCTGATTATAATCTGATCAGCTCCAATATCATATTTAACAACGGATCAAGAGGGATCTATACTATTAATGCTGATTATTGCACCATTACCTTTAATAACCTTTATGATACCCTGAACACATGGCAGGACTGGGGCATCTATAATACATCAGGGGATTATTTTCTCATCAGCTCCAACAGGATCCATAACCATACTACTGATGGTATTTATATGGACGGTACTTCCATGAGCAATTATATCGTCAATAATGATATCTATTCCAATTCCAGAGACGGGATATATGTCAATTCCGGCTCAGCAGATTTTGTTTTCATATCGACCAACAGGTTCTTTGATAACGGCTCGGTCGGGATCCAGGTCAATGGAGGGGATTATTTTGAGATCATTAACAATGATATTTATGATACAACCCGGACAAGGCAGGATTATGGGATCTATATCACCTCAGGAGACGGTTATTATATCTATACCAATATGATCTATATGCATACAACCGAAGGTATTCATATGGATGGTGTATCCAGGAGTAATTTTATTATCAGGAACACGATCTATTCTAATGTTAATCATGGCATTTATCTCTATTCCAATGATGCGGATTATAACAGTATTCTGACCAATACAGTCTTTAACCATACTTCTGTAGGGATCTATGTCAGAGAAGGGGATTATAACCGTGTCAACCGAAATCTTTCTTATGATAACAGGTACGGATTATATAACTATAATGCGGCTCAATTTACAGAACTGTACAATAATACGGTCTTCGGGAATTCAGATTTTGGTATCTACAGCTATAATTCGACTGTTTATATCTACAATAATATTATCGTATCCAATGGCCAGTATGGTATTTACTGGGCTACCCCGGGAAATATGTATGTCGGATATAATAATCTGTACGGGAATCTCACGGCTCCATGGACATCAGGTATTATTAAAACCATGGGTAATTTCACGAATAAAGATCCTCTTATTCGATCAGAGTATCCGTTTGAAATACTTTCTCCCTCCAGCCTGGCGGTGGACCTGGCTTCCAATATACCGGGAGTGAGCGATCAGTATAACGGAGCAGGGCCGGATATGGGCTACCTGGAGTCCTTTTTTACCAATGTGATATTCTATGAAGGGCCGTATTATGTAGATGATGATACGGGAGATGATCTTAATCCGGGTACTTTTATTAGACCCTTTAGGACCATACAGAAAGCTGTGGACAGGGTCTCTTCAGGTATTGTGGTCAGCTTTGCCACGACCTATATTTATCCGGGGAATTATTCTGAAGAAGTTACAATTGTCTCTAACTATAATACCGGTTTTATGGTCTTTACCAGGTTATCCAATGTTTTACCTTTAATGGATGGCGGTTTTTCTAATAACCGGGCTATTCTGATCAATGATACGGGTAATATCATATTGAACGGCCTGGCTGTATGCTATTATACCAATGGGATCACAATTGAAGGGACCTCAACCGATATATTTATAACCAGGAACAATATCTATTCCAACAGACTTTATGGTATTTATATTAATTCTGATAATGCAGACAACAATACAATTAACAGTAATCAGATCTGGGGGGGATTACAGGATTATGGGATATATATGATCTATTCAGATAGCAATACCATTAGTTCCAACCTGATCTATGGTAATGAGAAATCCGGTATTGTGTTAGATAATAGTGCTACCTTTAATTACATGATCAGGAACCGGATATATTTCAACGGATCATCCGGTATATCTATTATTCATCCTTATGCTGATAATAATTTTATCGGAACGAACCGGATCTACGGGCCGAACCAGATCAACGGCATTAAGATCGGATCCGGTGACAATAACATGATCTTTTCCAATCACATTTGTTATAACAGCAGTAACGGGATCTATAGTTTTGATGATGCGAACAACAATTCAGTTATAAAAAATTCCATCTTTTCCAATGATCACAACGGAATACTGATGGGATCTGATCTGGGGGATGCAAATTATATTTTAACCAATAAGATCTGGGGTAAAAATCAGGACAACGGGATCAATCTTCAGGACAGCGACAGCCAGATCATAAAATATAATCTGCTCTATAACAATGAGATCTCCGGGATCTATATTAACGGAAACGCTTCTGATCATATTATAGCGCATAATTCCATCTATTCGAACAGTACTAACGGGCTTTTTGTAGATTCAGATACGGCAGATAATAGTGCGATCGTTTCAAATCAGATAACAGGATGGGGCCAGAATTACGGGATACAGGTCCAGATGGGAGATAACAGTAAGATAGCCGGAAATATAATTTCCAGGAATCTTGTTTGCGGAATTTATATCAATGATTCCTCAGATACGGTATTGAGCAATAATAAGATCTTTTACAACCGGGAAGGGATAAACCAGATCAATTCTTCATTATCTGTCTTTCTAAATTCCATTACTAATAACACCAACGGAGTACGTTTTATATCAGGGACAATGCAGCAGTTCAGCAGGAATAACGTCTTTAACAATTCCGGATATAATTTTATCACTTTACAGCCATACAATATTATTACCAATAACTGGTGGGGAACCACTGTAGCTTCTACTATTTATAGTACAATCAGTAATAATGGCGGTTACTCTAATTTTACTCCGTACCGGCTGTTCGGGCTCTTTGATATTGATCCCGGTTCGGATACCGTTCCTCCGCTAAATAGTACCGGAATAATATTTTCCGTTGTCGGGACTAATGTAGACCTGCGTTGGAACAGGTCTACTGCTCCTGATTTTTCCAGATACAGTTTATACAGAAGCCCGATCCCCGGAACGACCAATTTAAGCAGAGCAAATGTTTTTATCAATATTTTCAATGTTAATAATACTAATATAATAGATACACCCGGTCCCGGAACATGGTATTATACTTTAACGGCTCTGGATAATTATCCTGTATGGACAAATGAATGCTGGTATGCCCCTGTGATCACTGTTCCTGTTGGAAGCGGAAATACGATTATAGCTCTTGTAAAATCCATTTCCAATGTTTTCTTAGGAGGGACATATACTCCGGCTATTCCCGGATCAAGCGTGCTGTATAAAGTGGTCTATTACAATAATGGCAGTGCTGACGGTAATAACATTATTATATATGACAGGATATCGCCATATGTTATTTATGATACGAATGAGATGGGAACAGCCACCGGCTGGACACTGGAGTATTCTACCAATAGTGTTCCGGATCAGAGCTATAGTTCCACTGCTTATTCAAATGGGTATACTACCAAGAATGATATTAAATGGATACGATGGAAGAAGAGTGGTGTTGGGACCGGTGAAGACGGCTTATCCTTATTATATAAAGTTATAATTAAATAATTTTCAGTTCCAACGTATTGTATTAAAATTTTAGAGTAAAAAGATGTTTTATAATTTAATTTTTAAAATACCACAGAGACACAGAGTTAAATAATTAAATTTTAATTATAAAAGCTTCTAGTTTGATTTACATTAATAATTATTATTCATAATAACAATATAGTATTAAATATATTAATCAGTCTATTAAACTTTTTAGATTTAATTATAAATATGTATTATCTTTAATCGTTATTTTCCTCTGTGCCTCTGTGGTATTCTATTAATTATGTTAGAGGTAATAATTTTTTTGTATATTTTTTCTATTTACTTTTTTCTTGAAAGTACAATATCAGATATTATACTTCATATTATGAAAGGTGATTTTAACGAACTGGCGGACCTTGTTGAGAAGCTTCGTGGTAAAGACGGATGCCCATGGGACAGGGAACAGACATTAAAAAGTATTCGTCATAATATTATTGAAGAAGCCTATGAGACCGTTGAAGCGATCAATTCGGATAATTATGATCTTTTACGGGAGGAAGCCGGTGACCTGCTCCTTCAATCCGTCTTTATTTCTCAATTAACGAAAGAGAAGAACAAATTCGATATTAACGATGTTATCAAAGTAGTTATTGATAAACTCGTCAGGCGCCATCCTCATGTCTTTAATAATGTTCAGGCTGATGATACTAAGGAAGTCCTCAGCAATTGGGAACATATTAAGAAAGAGGAAAAGAACTTGGAAGGGTATGCTTCCATTCTTGATGATATCCCTCCCATACTGCCGGCTTTATTAAAAGCAAACAAGGTCCAGAGTAAAGTGGAGCGATTCGGATTCAGATGGGATTCTATTATATATCCTGTTAAAAAGCTGAAAGAAGAGGTTAATGAATTCATTGTCGAGGTGGAGAATGAACAGGTTTCTCCCAATAGAATCGAGGAAGAATTCGGGGATATTTTATTTACACTTGTTAATATCGGGCGTTTTTTTAAGATCAATCCTGAAGAAGCATTGAACAAGACCATCAGGAAATTCATAACACGGTTTCAACGGATCGAAGAGAAGCTAAAGGGAGAAGAAAGAAATATTTCCGATTTGGATATAGACACACTTGAAAAATTATGGATAGAAGCAAAGTTATGACCGGTCCTAGGGAGGTTTTGTAATGTCCGTTTATATAAGAGAACCTGTGGTGCAGGGGATGTTCTATCCTGCTAAAAGGGATAGTTTAACTAAGATGGTCTCGACATTTCTGCTGAACGCGAAACCGAAAGTACAGAAGGAGAAAGAATTGTTAGGGCTTATTGTTCCGCATGCAGGATATGTCTATTCAGGAGGATGTGCTGCCCATGCGTACAAACTTATTAAAGGCCAACGGTTTGACACGGTTATCGTGATCGGGCCATCTCATTATACCATGCTGGACGGTTCCTCTGTCTGGGCAAAAGGAGAATATGTAACCTCGCTGGGGAGTGTGAATATCGATGAAGAAGCTGCTTCGTATTTATTGGATAAGGGGCCGGATATTGAGTTCTATCAGGTAGCTCACATGCAGGAGCATTCCGTTGAGGTTCAGATCCCTTTTCTCCAGTATGTATTAAAGAGTAAATTTGAACTTGTTCCGATCATTATTGGTAATCCTTCTTATGATTATACATCAAGGTTAGCCGATACGATCTATTCTCTGATAAAGGGAAATCATAAAAAATATCTGATCGTTGCCAGTACGGACCTCTCTCATTATCATAATGATCAAGTGGCAAAAAGAATGGATAGATCGGTTATTGAACTGGTCAAGACCATGAACAAGGAGGAACTTGACCGGTCGATCAAAACAGGAACAGGAGAAGCCTGTGGTATGGGAAGTATTCTGACACTGCTGTTCTTAGCTGAGAAGTTCGGGACAAGATCCATTGATATATTGAATATTACAAACTCCGGAGAAGTATCAGGCGATAAGGAAAGGGTTGTGGGGTACATGTCGGCGGCCGTGTATAGATCATGATCAGTGTTTTATTTAACATTATTATAAGGAGAGACAACTATGGAATTAAATGCAGTAGATAAGCAATTCCTTTTAAAAGTGGCACGTGATACTCTGTTCGCACAATTAACTGATAATGAGACTCCGGTCTATTATAAATTAAAAAAGTTCTATGAGCAGAAAAGGGGAGTCTTCATTAAGATAATGTATAAAGATAGCATACGAGCTTATGGCGGGGTCCTGGAGCCGTCAGTAAGCCTGATACAGACCGTACAGCAGGTAATATACCGGGCCTGTTTTAATGACGGTCGATTTCTTCCCATTTCAAATGAAGAGTTCGAAGAGATAGATATACATCTGGCTGTGGTTGATTCAATAGAAGCGATACAGGACCATAAACTGATCAAACCGCAGATCCACGGATTATTGATCGAATTCAAAGGAAAAAGCGGTGTTATCCTTCCATGGGATCTGGAAGAATTTTCATTAGAACCGGAAGATTATATCACGGAAGCAGCTCTTAAGGCCGGGATCAAAAACGCAAATAATGCACATATTAAAACAATAAAGGTTGTTACATTTGGTGAAAAAGATTTCTCTCCCAGAACATAATTCCATACGGTCGTGGATCCTGTTCGCTTTGATCTTTTCTTCGTTTCTTTTTTATGCTTACCGGAACCATATTGAGCTGAAGAGCAGAAATGCCTCTTTCATTCTGGAGTACAACGCTCTGCTTCATTATTATAATGATAGCGATGATACGCAGGCAGAGTTTCTGGATGAATTATTACGAAATAAGATCTTAAACGTTTTTATAAATCCATCCGTGATTTCAGACCTTACAGGTGAATATAATGATATTATGCTTTTATCAGGCAGAAAATTAAGGTATATTTTTTCTGTTTCCAGCGGGAGTTTCAGGGATGAATATACATATCTTATTATTCCATTAAAATATAAGGACATCATTATAAATATACCTCTGGAATATCAAAAAAGCCGCTTTAAAGATAATATGGTTTATGAATTTAAGGCTGCATCAGGTTTTATTCAGAATGTGCCGGTCGTGTATCGCCATATTTTTGAAGAAATATTGATCAAAAAGGGATTCAACCTTATAAATCTTCATGATAAAATCCAGTTAACAGGGATCGATAATTATCTGATAAAGGAGGATGATAAGTATTTTCTGCGGGATAAACCTGAAGAAGGCGAATTGATCCTTAAGTCACATAAATTCAATAAAATGATCCATGAAAAAAGAGAGATCAGGCTTTTTATTGATGAAAATCACAGGGCAGTCATGGAAAGAAATGTAAAAGGGATCATTATTCCTGTACTTTCCCTGCACAGGAAGACGATTCCTTTACATCTGCTAATAAAACAATTAAGAGAGAAACTCGAGAAAAAGAATTACAGACTTACAAGGAGTGATAGAACAGGAATAGATGTAAACAGGAATATCATTTTCGCATATCGTATCCTTATATTGCTGTTGTCAGGAGCTTTGATCTTCTTTATGTTTCCAGGATATAAATATTATTTTCTGATACTTTTACTTCTAACGGTTATGGTAAATAGTCTGTTTGCCTCTGTTCCCATGGTCTTTCTTTTGTGTTATTTGCTGAACGAATATATCCTAAAAAAAAGTCACTATTCTTTATTCAATGTAAAAAATCTTGTTTTTTTTATTGGAGCGGTCTTTTCCGGATGTATCATTATATCCAATTATATCTGGGACCCGGTCACTTTTTTTGATCCTCATAAAGTGCCTGCTGTAAAATTTATGTTCCTTCTGCCATTGATCCTCTGGCCGGTCCATTATTTTTTATATTTGAAACATGATCTGAAGGCTTTTTTGAAAACAAATATCAACGTGATGATGTATTCTCTGCTTACTTTATTATTTATACTGATATCATTTATTTTATTAAGGACAGGAAATTATTATCTTTCGGTCTCTTCTGTTGAATTGGATCTAAGGCAATATCTGGAATCCTTTTTTTATATCCGGCCCCGGTTTAAAGAAATTATTTTTTACCCCTTCCTTTTAATTCTTTTTACAGGATATGGATTAAAGATCGTAAAGAAGAATTTTTTTCTTATCTATCTGTTTTCTTTGATCGCCGTTTCTACTACTATAAATTCTTTTTTACATGTTCATACCTTGAGTTATTACAGCTTTATTCGTTCCCTGACAGGGATAGGGATAGGATTTTTCTCTGGGATCATTATTCTCTTATTATTAAGATCATTCGAGGGAAAATCCATTACTGGTTTGCCACCGAAGGTGCGTAAGTGACAGCTTCACCTTTTAGTTTTTATATACTAAACAAAAATAAAGATGAAAAGAAAATTATTTATATTAGGTTATTTTGGTTATTATAATCTTGGTGATGATATGATGCTGGAGCTGATCGATAAAAAGCAATTCGGTCAGTTTGAAATCTTTTTATTAAGCAGAAGAGATTATTATAAGAACAGGTTTACGATCATTAACAGATATAATTTTATGAAGTATATAATAGCGATTAAAAAAAATGATGTCCTGTTGAATTTAGGGGGTGTCTTTCAGGATAAAACCGGGATCATGAGTTTTATCTATTATTTTATAATGAATGGCCTCTTTCTGTTAAAAAAGGGAAAGATCGCTTTTTTAAATACGGATTTTTCAGATGTTAAACGGTGTAAATTCCTGTTGGGTTTTTTATTAAGAAAGAGCCGCCTGATCGGATTACGAAGCAGAAATGAATATCAGAGGCTGCAGAAGATCTATCCCGGAGTTCGTTATATTCCGGATATAGTATTTCTGTATGGATTTAAAAAATTAAAGAAGGATCCATCACGATACATACTGGCTTCACTGCGTTATGAAAGCGGGATCGATACGATCATAAAACAGTTAAAAAAGGAGCCTGGTCCGATAAAGTTTTTATTAATGAAAAATGAGGATCACTTAAAAGAAGTACTTATTGAACATGGTTTTAAGAACAGAATTTACAAATATAATTACATGAATTCCGGAAGCATCTTAGACTTAATATATAATGCCGATAGAATTGTTACTATGAGATACCATATTGGTATTCTGGGTCTGTTATGGAAAAAAGAAGTGAGGTTGATCGAGTCCAATAATAAGATAAAGATGCTGAATCATGATTTCAATGTGTCGTTTTATACAGATAAAAAAAAGATTGATAAATTGAAAAAAAGGAAGTATATTAATGTTCTAAAGATCAGGAAAGAGTGGGACAGGTGTTTTATGAGACTGAATATGATATTAAAAGAAGGGTGAGTTAAAATAATGGAATGGATACCAATTTTTTTAGGAGTATTATTTGCACTGGCTTTTTATCTTCATTTTATCAGTAAAATGAATGACAGGGAAGAAAAGTTAAAAAAAGCTGAGTATAAACTTGAAGCGGAAAAACAGGAGATCCCTTCCAGGAGTGAAGTAGACGAGAAGAGTTTTAAACCCCGTAATTGTCCTTTGTGCGGGTCCCCTCTCAAGAAGCATGAGAGCCTGTATGCTGAAATGTATGAGGGAGAAAATCGGCCAAAAGTTATTATTCACGGATGCCGATATTGTTATATGCCCAGCAGCAAGAAGACAGATTTTAAAGCAGACGAGTCGGATTCTCTGATGGGCAGCTGATCTGTTTTTAAGAAGCTGTGGGATTTTAGAAATTTTTATTTTTTTTTAAGGAGTTTAATATATGAAAATCATCAATAAACGTGAGCGAACGATCTGGATCATAGCTTTATCTGTGATCATTATTATGTGGGTTCTGACTGAGACGAATTTATTAAAGTTCAGCAGTGCGAATAACAAACTATATAAAAACCTGAGGATCTTTAATGAAGTTTTAAGTTTACTGGAAGTCAGTTATGTTGATCCACCGGATCTTGAAAAGCTGATCTACGGTGCTGTTGACGGGATGATGGGTTCGCTGGATGACCCGTATACACGGTTTATGCGGAAAGAAGGATATAAGGATCTGAAAGTTGAAACAGAAGGGAAATTCGGAGGAGTCGGATTTGTTATTACCAAGAGAGAAGGCTGGCTTACAGTTGTAGCACCGATCGATGATACTCCCGCAAGCAGAGTTGGGCTTAAACCGAACGATAAGATCATTAAGATCAATGAAGAGTCTACTAAAGAGATGGACCTGAATATGGCTGTTTCAAAATTAAGGGGAAAACCGGGGACATATGTAACCATCTGGATACAGCGTGATGATGATACTAAGCTAAAGGAATATAAGATCAAGCGGGAAATAATTAAGATCGAGAGTGTTCTTTCTAAACAGTTTAAATACAAAGAAAAAGAATTCGGATATATCAAGATTAAGACTTTTGGGGAAGATACATATGATCATCTTCAGAATGCGGTCAAGAAATTTGATAAGGTTAAACTGGATGGAGTTATTCTTGATCTCAGGAATAATCCCGGAGGGCTTCTTTATTCGGCATATAAAGTAGCAGACCTGTTCCTTGATAAAGGCATGGTGGTCTATACCAAAGGCAGGCTGGAAGATCAGAATAAGGAATATTACGCTTCTTCTCTGGATTATTGTCATAATCTTCCCATGTGTATTCTGGTTAATGGAGGATCTGCATCCGGTTCCGAGATCGTAGTAGGTGCTTTAAAGGACAATAAAAGAGCCATTATTGTAGGTACGAAGACTTTCGGAAAGGGTGTAGTTCAGACAGTTAGGGAATTGGGTGATGGCCTTGCTGTGGCCATTACCACAGCCAGATACTATACTCCCTCGGGGATCAGTATTCATAAAAAAGGCATTAAACCGAATATAGAAGTTGATTTTCCCAAGACATCTTCTTCAGAGATCGAGGAAGCAGAGAAGATAATTAATGGAAAATATATTGACGAATTCGTAAATACCAACAAAAATTTTTTAAAGGCAGAAAAAGCAAAGCAGGAGGATGAGCTTAAAAAACTGGTTAAAAAGTTAAATTCTAAAGGTATAAATGCCGATTATAAACTTATAAGGAGATTAGTTAAGGCTAAATTCTATGAGATCAAAGGGATGAATGAGGCTATCCTTGATCTGGAAGATGATGTCCAGATGAAGAAAGCAGCAGAGATCTTAAGCGTAACTGATCGAATGTAAATATTTTAACCTTTTTCATTTTTTTGGTTTTGGTTATGGTGGAAAAAATGTGACTTTTAAAAGAAGAAGAAAGCGAGCAGGTAAAGATGGATTTAAACTGTTTTTGTTTTTTGGGTTAGTAATAGTATTTATTTTGTTTGCTCTTTTTTTAAGATTGATCCATGACCTCGATCATGATCATAAAAGTGATAGTTTTATTAATAATGTTCTTTTACATTTAGATAATAAGTATCATACTCGGCGCATGGGCAGTGTTATCTACGTATCAGTAGATAGATCAAAACGGTTACAGGATATTTTATCTGAAGTGGAACAGGTCATTTCAGGTGAGAATGGCTCTCTGTCGGGATATCAGATAAAAAAGAACGGATCTGATATTTCTTTACAGCTTACGATCCATTCCCGCGGAGCTGAAGAACAAACCTATCAGATGATCATATCAAAGAATGATCCTGAAAAGGATGATCAACTGTTCATGGAGGGTGGAGTTCATCAGGGACCAATTATATGCATTATTATCGATGATGCAGGGTATAACAGTCCTTTGACTTCGAAATTCATCAAATTACCTGTAAAATTGGGTATCGCTGTTCTTCCCTTTTTGAAGAACTCTGCAAAAATTGCCGGTATGATCAAAGAGGCTGATAAAGAAGTTCTACTGCATATGCCAATGGAACCGGAAAACTATAGAGAACGCCGTATTAAACTCTTTGAATCTGAAATACTTACCGGCATGACCGTAAAACAGATACATGAAACAATGGAGCGCATGCTTACGAGTATTCCTCATGTAACGGGAGTAAATAATCATCAGGGCAGCCGGGTAACCGCAGACAAAAGAGTAATGAAGGCTGTTCTTGATAAGATAAAGAAGAAGAAGCTCTATTTTATTGACAGCCTGACAAGTAAAAAAAGTGTTACCAGAAGCATTACGGGTCAATTACAAGTGAATTATGGTATTCGGGATGTATTTTTAGATAACAGGAATGAGTATTCGTATATTGCCGGTCAGATGGAGAAATTGATCAATATCGCTTTAAAAAAGGGAAAGGCGATCGGGATCGGGCATATCGGCAATGAGAACACTTATAAAGTAGTGAAGGATTATATTTCGATCATTCGTTCAAAAGGAATTAAGATGGTCAATCCATCTGAGATTATAAATAAATTTACCAACAAGGAGGTAACAGATAATGTTAAGGAGAACATTTTTAGTTTTAATTAGCTTGTTACTGATCGTTTCTGTTGTGGGAGCACAAACAGAACAGCCCGTTAAAAGTTCTGATGAAGCCAATGGGGATAATATTGGAAAACCAGAAGAAAAAATGCTTATTGATTTTGAAAATCTGCCGCAGGATCTGTCCATTGAAAAATGGAGAATTAAATTATCAGGATATTCCGATAATGCATTCAGCCGTCAGGCGTCCATATTAAAGATCGTGGATGTGGATTCCGGCAAACTCAGTACTGACCTGAAATTCAGTAAATGTCTTGGAATCCGGGTCTATTTTGAGTATTCCCATGGTAATGACTGGGCACAGATCAAACCTGTTATTCCGATCAACACCTTTTATGCAAAGGAGGGAGGCGGGATATTAAGGAATGTCGGCCCGATCAGATCAATTTCACTCTGGGTCTCCGGCCGGAATTACAAAAATTCCATCGAAGTCCGCATGGTGGACCCGAGTGGGAATTTTAAGAGTGTAAACTTCGGTTCGTTATTCTTCAGAGGCTGGAGAAAATTGACATGGGTGAATCCGGATTACATCAAGAATGTTAAGAAGAGGGATATCATCAAGACCCATCTGTATCCACGCTACTCACCTTTCCTGAAATTCGACAGTATTGTAGTTTATAAGTCTCATCAGGAATCAGGCGGTGATTTCGTTACCTATATCAAAGATGTCAGGATCGAATACGAACCGGCTCTTAAAGCAATTGATGAAGCCGTTGATGATGAGGGAATATGGCGTATTCAGGAAACTAAAGCCATTGAAACAAAAGAGAAAGAAGATAAGTTTTATGACCTCTATTTTTCCGGTTCATCATATGAAGAACAGTATTTAAAGGACAAAGCAAAGGATAAAGCTGTTATAAAGGAAAGGTCAGGTCCTGCAACAGAATAATGTATGATCGTTCTGGGAGTAGAGACATCCTGCGATGAAACGGCCATAGGGATCGTTAGCGCAGGTAAAGATAAGAGGGATGTATTAGCCAATATTATTTCGACTCAAATAGAAGAACATAAAAAGTATGCAGGCGTGGTGCCGGAGATCGCATCACGCCTGCATCTTCAAAAGATCAATACAGTATTTGATAAAGCGTTAGAAGTATCGGGCCTGTCACCTGAAACTATCGATCTGATAGGGGTGGTCAACCAGCCCGGTTTGGTAGGGTCCCTCATGATAGGTGCCAGCTTTGCAAAGACGCTTACCCTTAAATTAAAAAAACCGATCATTACGGTTAATCATTTAATAGCCCACCTCTATTCCAATTTTTTAAAAAATGAGACCCCCTCGTTTCCCTATATCGGGCTTTTAATATCCGGAGGCCATACTTTATTGATGATCGTTTCATCCCATCAGGAATATAAGATCATCGGGACTACTCTGGATGATGCTGTAGGAGAAGCATACGATAAGATCGCAAAATTTTTAAATTTAGGATATCCGGGTGGCCCTATTATTGACAAGATTTCAGAATCATATAAAGGCGAATGTGTGAAATTTACACCTGGACTCAGTAATAGTAAAAAGAATAAATATAATTTCAGTTACAGTGGACTGAAGACAGCAGTTTTATATCATACCAGGGAAAATCCTGATTACAAGCGTGAATCCGTAATTAAGGGGTTCCAGGTTGCTGCCATAAAAGTGTTATATGAAAAAACCATGAATCTTTCCAAAGAGACAGGGATAAAAAATATTGTTATTGCCGGAGGCGTAGCCTCCAATTCATACCTCAGGGAACTTTTTTTAAATACAAAAGGAGTTAATATACACCTTCCTGATCCTGTTTTCTGTACGGATAACGGGGCCATGGTTGCCTGTTGCGCCTACTATAAGAGTAAATTGAAGAAGGTTGATGGACTCGATTTTGAAGTCTATTCCAAGCCTAAAGGCGGCCCGCTTGCCTATTTAAAGAAAGATCTAAGATAGGATAATTTAAAGGGCAAAACAGAC
>JAHITG010000196.1 GCA_018817865.1 Spirochaetota bacterium | reverse complement strand
TATTTTATATTTAAAATTTTCACTTTTTACTAATAATTCCGTCATTATGTGTTGCTTATAGAATATACCCGATCACATCCATTAAGATCCGCAAAACCCAAACTAAACCGATCACGAGTGAAAGAAGGCCGGCCGGAACCTGGAATTTATTAGCAAAATCAAATATCTTTGCTTTTATACCTTCATCAATTTCGACTTTATTCAGTAATTCAACCGATAAAACAAATCCGGTGATCAATCCTGCGATTAAAGTTAATTTTGGATAATGAATAGCCCAAAAATTAAAGATATTCAAGACGCTGATAACAAAAACGGTTATACCGATAGGAAGTTTAAAGGAATTCAAAGTTTTAGACATATCCTTTAATTTAGGGATCTTACTTACTATATAAGTAGAAGAAGCAATAAATCCACCAATCAAATTAGCAAAAATAAGTAACCAAAGAAGCATTATAGACCTCCTTACTTTTTATTTAAATTTTAATGAATTAAAATAACACGAAAAAATTTACATGTCAATCTTTATTTTAAAAAAGTTATGTTCGAAGAATTCCAAAATGCATTTGTCAATGCATTTTGGAATTCAACTCTGCTTTTTTACCCAGGTGCATCTCTGAGGTACTTGGGTAAAAAAGTTGAAAAAGAGGTAGTCGGAAAACATTAAAAATACATTTCATAATGTATTTTTAATGTTTATCTTTACTTTTTCATCCTTGGTGCATCGGAAATGCACCAAGGGTAAGCAATGTTTCGTGCATCTCTGATGCACCTTGATTTCTTAACCAGAACATTTAACCCCTAATGCATTGCTAACTGCATTAGGGGTTAAAATGCAAAGAAGAATCCTGAAAACTTTTTATAAAAGTTTTCAGGATTCTTAACCAAAACATTTTAATTGACAAACATTTTGAAAAGAATATAATTTTAAGAATATTTTTTAGGAGAAAATGATGGGCTTAACACTTGCTGAAAAGATACTATCACATAAGACCGGTAAGAATGTAAAGGCAGGAGAGATCATTGTCTGCGAGGTGGACTGGGTCCTCATGCAGGACGGAACAGGGCCTTTAGCTGTCCGACAGCTTGAAAAATTAAAAATGGTAAAAGCCCGGACTCCTGATCATGTTGTACTTTTTCTGGATCATGCAGCTCCTTCTCCTAAAAAAGAACTCTCAAATGACCATAAAACGCTCAGGGAGTTCGCCTCCAAGACTGGAGCCATCGTAGTGGATGTCGGCCAGGGTATTTCACACCAGATTATGGCTGAAAAATACATCAATCCGGGAGAGGTCCTGGTCGGATCAGACTCTCACACCTGTACCGGTGGAGGTCTATCCGTATTCGCGACCGGGATGGGGTCCACTGATGTTGCTATTGCTATTGCTACGGGAAAAACATGGTTCCGTGTTCCTGAATCATTTAAAATTACTGCAAAAGGTCACAGGTTCCCAAAGGGTGTTTATGCAAAAGACCTGATCCTGCATTTAATAGGCAAGATCACGGCAGATGGCGCTACATACAAGGCTCTGGAATTTAATGGTAATTTTTTTAACAACATGAATATTGTTGACCGCCTTACCATTTCCAACATGGCAGTAGAAGCAGGTGCGAAAGTCGGCCTTTTCCCTTCAGATAAAATGACAAAAAAATACCTTAAAAGCCATAAAAGAGCAGATCATTTCAAAGAGCTCTCAGCAGATCCTGATGCTGTCTATGAAAAAGAGGTTGAGATCGATATTGATGCTTTAAAACCGGTCATTTCCAAACCCCATACAGTCGATAATACTGTCTTCATTGATGAACTGGAAGAGACAAAAATAGATCAGGTCTTTATAGGAACATGTACTAATGGACGGATCGAAGATCTGAGGACTGCAGCGGTTATATTACGAAAACATTCCATAGCAAAAGGGATACGGTGTCTCATCTCTCCGGCCTCTCCATCCATCTATAAACAGGCTCTGCTGGAGGGACTTATCCAGACTTTTATTGATTCAGGATGCGTGATCTTGCCTCCGGGTTGTGCTGCCTGTGTAGGTGTTCATCAGGGAATTCTGGGAGATGGAGAAGTATGTCTCTCTACTCAAAACAGGAATTTCAAAGGAAGAATGGGGAATCCCAATTCCTCTATATTCATCTCTTCACCGGCCACAGCTGCCTATTCAGCCATAAAAGGTAAGATCTCGGATGTCCGGGAGATCCTGTAATATAAATAATAGTTTTCTTATGATTTACTTTTTTAAATCAGGCAGATAGAATAGGCCATAAAATAAAATTTAATTTATTTGTGGAATTCTTATTTAAAACTGTTATAATTCCGGAAAGAGATCAATATGAAAGAAAAGAGGCATTATATAAGAATAAATACAGATTTTGTTGTGTGGGCCCAGGCAGATATGGATACATATAATAAATATTTTATATACGGGGGCTTAGCAGCAAAAAACCTGGGTGGTGGAGGGATCTTAATTGAAACGGACGAATCTATGGCTATCGGAATGCTGCTTGAGCTGAAATTTTACATTCCAAACAGCGATGCCATCGAAGCTATTGGACAGATCATGCGCGTAGAAAAAACTTCAAAATCCAAATTTGAGGTAGGGATCAAATTCACTACCCTGGAAAAAGACGATAAAAAAAATATCATCAACTTCTGTAAAAGAAACTCAAAGAAACCCGTGAAAAAAAAACAACTCTGAAATTTTCATTAAATTTAAAGAAAAGACCCCAAAAGTAATTAAGGGCAACAGACCCTTAATTACAAACACAGTTATTCATTGGATTTTGATCCATCCGTATTCAGGAGAAGTCCTATCTGGGTTTCTTCCTTATCATAATCCTCTTTTTTCTCATCAGCAACATTTATATCACTATCTTTAGCTATATTATTTATATTCTGTTTTTTTATGATCTCTATCTTCTGGACAGCTTCATCCAGCCTTTTCTTACAGAATTTACTTAATTTAAGTCCTTCTTCAAATATCTCGACTGCTTTATCAAGATCAAATTCTCCATTTTCAAGTTCTTCGGTTATTTTCTCCAGCCTTTTTATAGCATCTTCAAATTTTAATTCTTTTGGTTTACTCATCACTCACCTCATTTTAACTGATAATTATAGTACCTTGCACTCTACAACACCCTTAAATAGTCTGATCATCAGCTCATCATCTTTACGTACGATCTCGGCATCTTTCAGTATTATTTTTTCAGGCATTTTATATGTTACACTGTATCCCCTCTCAAGGATCAGGAATGGATTTAAAAGGGCACAACGGTGGGAAAGGCCTTCCAGCCTGTTCCCTTCTGCAGTGATCCTCGTACGGATCGCCTGCTGAAATGACTGAAATCTATTCTGTAATCTATGCTGTTCTTCAGAGATCCTGCTGTTAAAAAATTGAACGAATTGAGGAAACAACGATGCAAACCGATCGACCTTTGCTTTCAGGATGTCTTTTTGTATATTCCTGTATTTTTCATCTGCCAGATCAAACCTGTGCCTGCTGTTATTGATCACTTCATCTGCAAATAATCTTAATTTCCTGTCTGCCTGCTCAACAGATCTTTTAACATCTTCGACATTCTTCACCACAAGTTCCGCAGCAGCAGATGGAGTAGGTGCCCTGTGATCTGCCGCAAAATCAGAGATCGTATAATCTATCTCATGGCCTACTCCTGTTATAACAGGTATATCGGAATGATAAATAGCACGCACTACCTTCTCTTCGTTGAACGGCCACAGATCTTCAATACTTCCTCCACCCCGGGCAAGGATAATGACATCTACAGGAAAAAATTTATTCAAGACACTGATCCCTTTTACGATCGTTCCGGCAGCTGTGTCTCCCTGAACAACAGCCGGATAGATCAACATATGAACTCCGGGGCACCGGCGGTTTATTACATTCAGTATATCCCTCAAGGCAGCTGTTTGAAGACCAGTGATGATCCCTATCCTGGCAGGATACTCCGGAAGAGCCTTTTTATGCTCCGGTGCAAAGAGGCCTTCCTTCTGTAATTTCTCTTTTAACTGCTCAAAAGCCAGCTGAAGTTCACCCTTACCTTCGGGTATGACCTCTTTAATAATAAAATTATATATTCCCCTTGGCTCATAAACACTTAAGGCCCCCATTGCCACAACCTTCAGCCCATTCTCAATTTTAAATTTGATCTTTTGAAAATCACCGGCCCAGATAACACAATTAATGATTGCTTTTTCATCCTTAAGATCAAAATAGGAGTGTCCGGAAGACGGGTAATGCTTAAAATTTGAGATCTCTCCTTTAATATGGATGGAAGTAAAGTTAATCTTTAGAAGGTTTTTTATCTGTGCGGTGATCTGGGATACGGAATAGACAGTAACCTTTTTATTCTCTAATGTTTCCTGCTGCATACTTTTTACATTCTCTCAGGAGCAGTGACACCCATTATTTTTAATCCGTTATACAGGATCTGGCGTGTACACTCTGATAAAAAGAGACGGTTTTGAGTTATCTCTTTTTGTTTCTCATCCAATACCCGGCATTGAGTATAAAATTGATGAAAGATGCCTGCCAGGTCCAGAAGATAATTGGGAAGCAGATTTGGCTGGATATTTTCAGCTGCCTGCTGTATCATTAAAGGAAAATCAAACATTTTTTTTATAAGCTTAACTTCTTCTTCCTTCCATTCCCAGTCGTTCTTGTATAATGTGTATTCTACTTTGATCTTTTTATTTTCTGCCTGTTTAAAAATATTACAGATCCTGGCATAAGCATACTGCACATAAAAAACAGGATTATCCTCACTCTGTTTTCTGGCCAGGTCAAGATCAAAATCCAGATGAGAGGAGATAGACCGGTGAAGGAAAAAAAAACGTGATGCGTCTACACCGATATCATTAATAAGATCTTCCATTAAAACGATCGTCCCCAACCTCTTCGACATCTGGACTTTCCTGGATTTCTCCAGAAGATTTACCTGCTGGATGATAACCACTTTAAATTTAGCATCACCATAATCCAAGGCGCTTAATGCCCCTTTCATCCTTGGAATATAACCGTCATGATCAGGCCCCCACAGATCGATGAGACAGGTAAAGCCCCTTTTGATCTTATTATAATGATAAGCAATATCAACAAAGAAATAAGTGGGCGTTTCATCCTCTCTGATAATAACCCTGTCTTTTTCATCACCGAACAGGGTTGATCTAAAAAATGTTTTGTCCTCTTCTTTATACAGGAGTTTCTTTTTATCCAGCAGCTGATGACATTCTTTCAGCAGATCACTCTTTCTTAAGGAGCTCTCATGGAACCAGTTATCAAATTCAATATTATATTTTTTTAAAACATCTTTTTGAGAATTGATCAGTTTTTCTAATGTATACTCCTTTATTTTTGTGAGTACATCCTGGTCATTCTTGATCTTCTCAAATTCTCCCTCATCCAGCATCTGACGGGCAAGCTCTGAAATATACTCCCCGTGATAATGTTCATCCTTCAATTCGCACTTCTCTCCCAGATGCTGTTTTATGCGTATCAGCATTGATTCAGCCAGAAGGTTGACCTGTCGTCCGGCATCATTGATATAATACTCTTTTGTGATCTGATGTCCGTCTAATATAAATAGTTTTGAAAGCACATCACCAACCGTTGCAGCCCGGGCACTGACCACATTCAGGGGACCGGTAGGGTTGGCTGAAACAAATTCTATCAGGATCTTTTCAGGATGAGGATTTTTCCTCCGGCCGTATTTTTCCTTTAACAAATAGACTTCTTCCAGATTTTTAGTGAGAATCTCTTTTGAAATAAAAAAATTAATAAATCCCGGTTTATAAAATTCAACACTTTTAAAATAAGGATGTTTTGCTTCGGAGATACTTTTCTGAAGCTTAGCCCCGATCTCAATAGGGTTCAATTTATTATCTCTTGCTATTTTTAAAACGATGGGGGTCGAATAATCACCGTACTCCTCTTTTTTGGGAAGCTCTACAGTTATATCATCTTCATTGATCTTAAAGCCGAATTCCTTTTTGATCTGTTTCAGATGGGAAGCCACAACTTGAACGATAATATCCTTAATATTATCCATCCTAATATTCCTTTATCTTTGGAATAAATATCTTTTGTCCCGGATAGATCTTATCAGGATCTTTGATCTTCTTGCCGTTGGTCTTGTAAAGGCCCACCCAATTATACGGATTTTTCAGATACTTCCTGGAAAGGCTCCAAAGGGTATCATTCTTCTTTACTGTATATAACCGCATCTCGACCTGAGCACGCTTGCGCCTCTTCTTTAATTGCGGTTTTATCATACCGGCTATCTTCTTCTTCAGATAGCTTTCCATTTTAATGACTTTTTTAAAATAAGCATCCTGCTCTTCTTTTAGTTTTTTGAATTCAGCGGTCAGCGTTTCGGATGTCTCCCTGCTGTGTTTATCTGACCTCTCCATAACGTTCTGATATCCGCTGTTGACCATCTCCTCAACGGCAGAATAGGTATACCCCTTTTCAAACAGATAATGCTCAATTCTTTTATCCATATACGGTTGAAGGACTTTATTCTTAAAATAATTAAATCCAAAATAAAAAGCAGCTGATAAAAAGACAAGAAAAAGAACCAGAAACATAATGATCCTTTTAAAATATCTATCGATCAAAAGAACGGGACTCACATTTACCTTTTCTTTATGTGTGACGATCGTCCCGTCTTCCTGTACTTCCTTTCTGACAACTGTCTTTTTTGGGGGTTGAACTTTTTTCACTTTTCCCGGTTTTACTTCCCTGCCCAGTCCTTTAGATGGTTTGAAATGAGGATATATTTTATCAGCTTCTATTTCCACCTTGTTAGTTTTACTGTTCTTTGAAAGTCTTGTTTTAATGGCGGCCGAAGAGAATATCCCTAATTTATAGATATGGACATCTTCTCCTGTAGCTATGTTCAATTTAATAACGGCAAAAAAGCCATCAATAAAATGAGCTGCTTCATCTAATGCAAGCTGATTTTCATTAGCATATTTTTTAACTAACTCTTCATAAGTCATTTAATATTGATCTCTTTAATTAACCGTGCATCCGGCTGGAATTTAACAGACTTTCCCGGACGATAGATATATTCTCCAAATCCGTCTATCTGCACATTTTCCCTGGAAGCTGTCTGAAGTATTAACTGGATTAATCTATTCGAATATGTTGCAGTTTTTGTTTTAGAAAATTTCAGTTGCTCGCTTAATTTTTGAATAAACTCTTTATGTTTCACGGAGTAAAATCCCTGTATTCATCTTTAATATCAAGAACTTCAAAAATTCTTATGGGTTTCTCTTTCCCCTTCACATAAATAGGCTCCACTTCTTTGGCTTGAATAATATCCTTAACCAGATTATAAGTCGATTCCGCCATAATAATATCATGAAGGCCTTTCTTCCCGGCGTTATCACATAGCCGTGAAGCAAGGTTCACATTATCACCAATAACCGTATAATCAAGTCTCTTTTCGGACCCCATGTTCCCGGAAACGACCTGTCCTGTATTGATCCCCACCCCGATCTGGATCTCCGGCTCACCCCGTGCAACTCTGTCCTTATTCAGCTGTTCCAATGCTTTCAGTTGAGCTACAGCAGCCCGAACGCATAGTTCCGCATCATTCTCTCTTTTAATAGGAGCACCCCAAAGTGCCATGATCTCATCCCCGACATACTTGTCGATAATACCCTTGTGCTCTAAAATGATATCCGTCATCAGGGAGAGATACTCATTAAGCATGGAAATCACTTCATGAGGAGTCATCTTTTCTGACATGGAAGTAAAACTTCTTATATCGGAAAAAAACATGGTCACTTCCTTATATTCACCCCCCAGTTTCAGCACACCATCCCCTTTTAATACTTCTTCCGCTACTTCAGCACTGACAAATTTATTAAATGTATTTTTGATTTTCTCTTTTTCTCTCAACCCCTCTGTCATCTGGTTAAAACTCCAGCCTAAAAGACCGATCTCATCAGCACGCTTTATCTTAACACTCTGATTCAGATCTCCTTTAGAAACCTTTCTCATGGCAGAGACCATGGTTTTAATGGGTTTACTGATGAACAGAGCCAGGAGATATGCACCCGCAATACCGAAAATTATGGATAAAAAAGCAACATTTAAAAGCTTGCCTTTTGCATCCTGGATCGTACTCTGTATCCCCTCCAGTGAAAGGCCCATGTGAACCTCACCTTCATATGTCTTGAGGGACTCGGATTCCTGTGCCAGCTTTAAAGGAAAAGAGATATCAAGGATCTCTCCTTCAACTTTTTCTTTAGTCAAAGGATTGATATATTCACTGAAATACCTCTGTAAAATTGGCCTGACTTTCTGGCCATCTTTATAATTTTCCAGATATTTTTTAATTCCCGCAGGAAGCTTCAGATCGGATAGTATATTGATCTGTTTTTCGGAATGAGCCAGTATCTGATTAAAAGGATTTATAATATAAGCATAAATAACATCTTCCTGATCAATCATCTTCATTACGCTTTCAGATAATCCCAGCTCG
Organism: Spirochaetota bacterium; assembly: GCA_018817865.1. Lineage (GTDB taxonomy): Bacteria > Spirochaetota > JAHITG01 > JAHITG01 > JAHITG01 > JAHITG01. Next base: position 2,080 of record JAHITG010000196.1, on the reverse strand, counting down.
AAAAGGTCCATTCGCTCATAAACTGCCCTGGTTACTTTATTTCCTCCCATCGAAGCCAGTGCTTCGCTGACAGCAGAAGAGAGGACTACTTGAGAGTTGTTAGCCAGGTTCATTGTCAGGGCTCTTCCCCGTAATTCCATCTGTTTGACGAGGGCTTCCTTCTCATCGGTTAAAGTAACCTGATAAACAACGATAACAACCACCAGAAGAATAGCAATGACCAGCCAGATGATCTGCGTACTTAAGGGTAACTTGATCTTTACGGCTTCTTTCGATTTATCTTTTTTCTCTTTTTTTTCTTTTGAAAGTTGTTCTTTTTTATCTGCTGGGACTTCTTGTTCACTGGCAGGGGCAACTTTTTCTGTTTCTCCCTTTACTTTAGCTACTTCCTGTTCTCTTTCTGAGTCTTCTATCATAAAATAATACTACAAATATTTATTTATTAGTCAAGTGTTTTTAAGTTTCTATTCCCCTTCCAGTATGATCATCTTATATGGTTTATCTGCTAATCTTGCTCTTACAAACCGGTTCATTGTTATCAGGTCGATACTATCGATCATCTCTTTATAATCATGCATGCTCAGGACCCGGCCGTTATACAGCTGTTCAAGGGCATACTCAAAGGAGATACTGTTCGGAGATTGAAAAGACCTGTATTTATCCATTAGAAATTCTTTTTTTGCTGATTGCAGTTCTTTTTCCGTAACTCCTTTTTTTATCAGATCATTGATCTCTTCAAATAATCCCTTCCTGGATAACTCCAGTTTATCCCTGACAGTTCCCACATAGAAAACGAACAATCCGGTGGTTAATCCGTAAAACGGGAACATTCCTGTATAGTAAGCCAGCTCTTTCTTCTCTCTCAAATTTGTAAAAAGCCTGGAACCCTGGCCATTTAAAATATTCCATAAAAGTTCGGCCTTTATTCTATCCTGATCGCGCACTGATATACCGTAATAAGAGAGGAATAAGAGCGATTGTTTCTTGTCAACACTCTTTTTTACTTCCTTCTTTATTTCAACAGGAAGATCAAATGCTGTTTCCGAAAGATGAACCTGACCCTTTTTCCACTGTTTGAAGACTGATTCAGCCATCTCTTTTATATCTTTAATTCTTATGTCCCCGGCAACAGACAGAATACAGTTCCCTGATTGAACAAGCTTTTTGTAATGGTCCCTGATATCTGTACTGCTGATCATTTTTATCGTATTTGTTTCCCCGGTATTCGCATAAGAATAGTCATACTTTCCGTACATCTCCTGCAGTAACAACTTTTTGCCGGTATCAAATATCCGCTCATCTGTTGATCGTATTTCCTGCAGGATCTCACCCCTGATCCGATTTACTTCTTTTAACGGAAAGGTACAATTCAATACAAGATCCTTTAATATTTTCAAAGCCTCCTCTGCATCACTCTTAAAAACCTCTATTCTAATTCCAAAGCTGTTATTGCCTGCAAAAGAAGTAATATCCCCCCCCTTATCTTCGATAGTCGATATCAGCCTCTTTCTTGAATACTTTTTTGTTCCGCTTAAGAGAAGCCTACTCATAAAATAAGTTAATCCTTTTTTTGTGGCAGGTTCAAACAGGACTCCCCCTTTAAAAACAAGGCTGATGCTGATAAACGGGAGGCTGTTATCCCGGTGCAGGATCATGGCAAGACCGTTTTTTAGGCTCTCTGTTTTTGTAACACTTTCTTCTTGTTTACTCTCATTAATCTGTGATCCTTTCTCCTCAATTCCCGGTAATAATTCGATATATGTTAAATTGTTCCTGGAAAAATATTTTTCAGCCACCTTAACCAGATCCTTCCTGCTTACCTTTCTTAAACCATCTACATAATACTCGGAAAATTTTATATTATCTGCTATGGCCCAGTTTATGCCGAGGTCAGATGCACGGCTGTTTATTGTCTCCCTGGATTTATAATGATCCTTCAATGCGATCATTTTGATCTTTTCCAGTTCTTTAACGGTTAAAGTTTGTTTTATCTTTCTAATGATCTCGAGAATATCATCCTTCACTTCTTCAGTCGATACTGCAGGATTCACATTGGCTTCAATGACAAAAAGACCCTTTT
>JAHITG010000195.1 GCA_018817865.1 Spirochaetota bacterium | reverse complement strand
TATTTATCAAATGGCACTCCGAAATATTGGCAGGAATAAAAAACGGACGATCCTGTCAGCCGTTGCCATTGGTATGTCTGTTCTCTTTATCTGTTTCATGAAATCCTATATTGGAGGATTTTTTGGGAATGCAAAAGAGAATGTTTTTGCTTTTCAGTCCGCCCATGTGAAGGTCGTTAACAAGGATTTCCTAAAAGAAGAGAAATTGATGCCGTTAGATCTGAGCGTCTACGGGTATGATAAAGATTATAAAGAAGTAATTAATCTGGTAAAGAAGGTAAAAGGAGTAAAGCATGTCTTCCCCCGGACAAAATTCGGAGCCATTGTAAATTTAAAGGGGAAATGGAAGAACCTTCTGGGCTTTGCTCTTGATCCGGAACTGGAAGCTCCCATTAATCCTTTAAAAGAGAAGATCATAGAGGGCCGAATGTTCCAAGAGTTTGCTCCGGGAAGGTATGAGATCGTTATGGGAGAGGTCCTGGCTAAAGAATTGGGCGTGAAAGTGGGAGATAAGGTCACCATGATGACAAAGACCGCGGAAGAAGGTTTAGGCCACATGACATTCCAGATCGTGGGGATCTCATCATACGGTGTGCCGGAATTTGACAAGATGTTCTTTTTTATTCCGCTCTCTGTGGCTGCAAAATTTTTAAAGATGGAGAATGAGGTGATGGAGCTGGGAATCTATCTGGAAGATTTTAATGAGAGCATTCCTGTTGCTGAAAAGATCAATACGATCCTTGAATCTAAACCGGATAATCCTTATGTCGCTTTAGCCTGGGAGAGCCAGAGCGGAGGCCAGTTCTATAAGGCATTTGCCATGGCCGAAAATATCTATAATGTTGTTTACCTGGTCTTTATGGTGCTGGCATCTCTGGTCATCATTAATACTACAATGATGGTGATCTATGAGAGAATGAAGGAGATCGGGACCATTGCCGCCCTTGGAATGCGGGGTACAGAGATCGTCAAGCTCTTCTTTTACGAGGCTGTTATTATAAGCATTATCGGAAGTTTTGCAGGTGTCATCGGCGGCGGAACCTTGAGTTTTATTTTTTTCAAAACCGGTATTAATGTTGCCAAGCTGACCGGCGGTGCCATGAACGATATGTCAATCTCAAATATTGTCTATACTTATTTTGGAGTGGATCTTTTAGTATTTGCTTTTGTCTATGGTGTCGTAGTCGCATCTCTGTGTGCCTTGATCCCTGCATCAAAAGCAGCACGGATCCAGCCTGTTGAAGCCATGAAGGGGGTGATGTAATGAAAAAAATAAAGATGATAACATTAGCAGTAATATCAGTTTTTCTATTCTCTACCGGAGAAGTGTTTGCCCTAACTCCGGAAGAGATCCTTGAGCAAGTGGATGATAATGAGGTCTTTAAGACGATCCAGTACACAGGGGTCATAACCATCAAAAAGGGGAGCAGAAAGAAACCCCGTGTCAAGACGTTCAAGGCCGCAGCGCTGGGAAAGGATAAGGCCTATATCGAATTCACCAATCCGGGTGACCGGGGAACCAAGTATTTAAAATTGGGTGATGAGCTCTGGATCAAAGGGGCTTATGCCGAAAGGCCGGATAAGATCTCCGGGCATAAACTGCGTGACTCCATGATGGGGTCGGACTATTCCTACGAAGATTCCATGGATAATGATAAGCTTGTTGATAAGTATAATGCCAAACTTCTCGATAACGAGAAGGTCGGCACCAGGGACTGTTATAAGCTGGAACTTACGGCCAAAGTAAAAAAGATCACTTATGCTAAGGAGATGATATGGGTGGATAAAGAGAGGCTGGTAGCCTTGAAAGTACAGTTTTTTGCCCTCTCCGGTATGCTTTTAAAAGAGATGACCATTCAGGATGTTAAGAAGATCAATGAAAGGTTCTTTCCCATTAAGGTGAAGATGGTGAATAAGCAGAGGAGCGGTTCCTACACCCTTTTTGAAATGAAGTCCATTATACTGGATGAACCGCTGGAAGAGTCGGCCTTTTCCAAAAGGCAGCTGGAAAGATAATGAGGTACGGAAAATTTTTTTTATTCTGGTCTATAATGTTACTCTTCATTGATTTGCTTTCGGCTCAGATCAACTGGGACGGCAGGTTCTATGAACAGGCGCTGGTATCGTTTACGGAAGAGAAGGGAAAGGTTAAAGTTTTGTACCTTGGCTTAAGCGCGCTGGACCTGAAGCTGGATGCCAGGCCGTCCGAGATCCTCAGGATCCGGAGTGAAATGGAATATGCCTTTGCCCATCAAGACGCGGATCCTTTTCTCTCTTCGGAAGGGATCGATGCGGTTACGGTCAATTCACTTAACGCGACCATATCACCCGGGAATCTGAAATTTACGATCGGCCGGTTCCTGCCG
>JAHITG010000194.1 GCA_018817865.1 Spirochaetota bacterium | reverse complement strand
TCTCCTGTGGTAAATCCTTGTACCTTACTCACTTTATCCTTAATAATCTTCTCTATCTCATCATCAACTACTATACCTTCAGTAGCTGTTACAGGCAACTCATCTTCATCCGATGCAATAACTTCAGGAGCATCTTCTGACCGTAACGATGGTGAAGGATCTGAACCCTCCGGGATCGAGATTTCCTCCATCTGATCCAAGGTGTTATTTGAAGGATCGCCTCCAATATCATCCAAAGAGGACATAACAGATTCTTCTTTGATCACAGACACGTCCGGATCCATTGACAAAGGATCTGATCCTGATGCCTCACTCGTTTTATCATCACCTCGCAAGAAATCATCCAGTTCTGAGGTTGACAAGTCCAGATCATCCATCTCTAATGATTGTATGTCTTGTTCTCCCATTGTTATTCTCCTATAATAACAAATTTTTTTAATAATTCAAATTTTTTTTCGCCTATACCATAAATTTCTTTTAATTCTTCAATATCTTCGAACTTTTCATACTTATTACGATAATTTATGATCTCATGAGCCACACTTTCATTTATCATCGGTAACATACATAAAATCTCAAATGGAGCAAAATTAATATTAACAGCTTCTCCTGTTTTGATCTTTCTGTATGGTATAAAGTACTCATTTCCATCTTTTAACAGAATGCTTCTATTAATCTTCCCGGCATATATCGATAATCCACCGGCTTTAATGATCAATTCACTCAACCTCTTCCCGTATGATAATATATACGTTCCCGGCTTCGTAATGCACCCGCTGATCTTAACTTTAATAAGCCCTTGATATGCTTTCTTTTCCTGATATAAAAGATCTAATCTTAAAAACCGCTTTACATATTTCTTCTCTTCGATCACACTTAGTACTATATTTATACAAAAAAGACCCAGTGTAATTAAAATGATCGTATGTTTATTTATCGGCATATTCTTCCCCCTATCTTAAAGAATTGCGTCTTTTAGTTCATATGAAACTGCCCGCAATGCTCATGTTCAGTTTTTATTAGAAACAGAACAAACAACTGCTCCCTCAATAGATGAGCGTAGTTTTCATCTTATCAGATCAGTTAAAAAATTATTATAAAATTATTTTGGAAAAGAAGTCCCCTGATCAGATCAAAAAATATTATTATTTATTAATGACGTTCAACGATCTCTTTAACTTTCATAAGCCGTGTTAAATTGGATCGTTCCACTTCCCCTATTTTCATACCAATATACTTTATGGTCTCTTCCAGATTCGGTATCAAAATGTATTCTAAAGCATTCACCCTTCTTCTGGTCTTTTCGATCTCCAGAGCCAGTTCCTTAATGCTATTTTCGATCCGGGCAAGTTCGATCAGCCGTATACTCAGATCCCTTAACTTTGATAAATGGATATCAAAATCAATATCCACATCCTTATAACCAAACGAATGGATCTCTCCCTCTATATTAACATTGAATTTGGGAAGCCGCAAATTCATAACATGTTCAAATTCCCTCTCGATCCTGATGGTGCTGTTTGAAAGGAGAAACATCGATTGGACCTGTTTGGGATCATATTCAACCGTAGTAGAATAATAATTCTCATAAAACCTGATCATTTCCTTATCAAGATCCACTCTTAATTCTTTATCTTTATTCACCAGCTCTAAAAAATTACGCATTAGTTCATCCTGCTTATCTTTTAATAATTTATGCCCTCTCCTGGCCAGCATTAATCTCTTCTTCAGTTTTAACAGCTCCATCCTGGTTGCACTGACTTCCAATTTCATAAATAGTACTTATCTCCTTATCTTTACTTCTTTGCGTCTTTCTTTGCGTCTTTCTGATATTTTGTAAAATATTTATCCAGAAATTCCGGACGAATACGCTTCAGCTCCATCCTCGGCAGCATGGCTAAAAGTTCCCATCCCAGATCAAGAGTCTCTTCAATGGTACGATCCTCATTCTCCCCCTGCTGAATATACCGGTTTTCAAATTCCGTAGCAAATTTATAATAGGTCTTATCAAGATCGGATAACGCAGCTTCTCCCAGAATAACTTCCAGTTCCCTTGCTTCCAGGCCGCGGGCAAAAGCCGAAAAGAGCTGATTAAAAAGGTCACTGTGATCTTCCCGGGTCTTGCCTTCACCAATACCCTTATCCTTTAACCTTGACAGAGACTGCAGAACATCTACCGGGGGATAAAGGCCTTTTCGATGCAGAGAACGGTTGAGTACGATCTGTCCCTCTGTTATATATCCGGTAAGGTCAGGAATAGGATGGGTTTTATCATCTTCCGGCATGGTCAAGACCGGGATCTGGGTGATAGATCCCTTCTTTCCCTTGATCCTTCCGGCCCGCTCATAAATTGTAGAGAGATCCGTATAAAGATAACCGGGATATCCCCTTCGTCCGGGGATCTCCTTTCTGGCTGCGGAGACTTCCCTCAAGGCTTCACAATAATTGGTCATATCGGTCAGGATCACAAGAACGTGCATATCAAGATCAAAAGCCAGGTATTCCGCAACGGTCAAAGCCATCCTCGGTGTCGTGATCCTTTCAATGGCAGGATCATCAGCCAGGTTTATAAAAAGCACGGTCCGCTCCAAAGCACCCGTCTTTCTGAAGTCTTCTTTAAAAAAATTGGCTTCCCCGTAAGTTATACCCATAGCAGCAAAAACAACGGCAAAACTTCCTTTTTTGCCAAGTACCTTGGCCTGTCGGGCTATCTGGGCAGCCATCTGATTGTGGGTCAGACCTGACCCGGAAAAGATCGGGAGTTTCTGGCCGCGTACACAGGTGTTCAATCCATCGATCGTTGAAAATCCTGTCTGAATAAATTCTTCGGGATAATCCCTGGCATAAGGATTTATCGGCGAACCGTTGATATCCCTCTTGACCTCCGGCAGGATAGCCGGACCGTTATCTATAGGACGCCCCTGCCCGTCAAATATCCTTCCCAGAATATCTTTTGATAAGGCGATCTCCACTCCCTTTCCTAAAAATCTGATCTTGGAAGATTTTACATTAAGGCCTGTTGCTTCCTGAAAGAGCTGAACCAGTGCTTTATCCTGATTCACTTCAAGGACCTTTCCGTTCCTTATTTCTCCACTCGGCATTTCGATCTCAACCAGTTCTTCATATTTAACACCTTTTACATTCTCAACGATCATTAACGGGCCTACGATCTCTGATACCGTATAATATTCTTTAAGCATGAACGTTCTCCTTCTCAAGATCTTCATAACTTCTGGAGATCTCCTTTTTGATCTCATCAAATTTTTTATCTATTTTCTCTTCCGGAATATACTTGAATTGGGCAACACTTTCACGGACCATTAACTGGCTGATAGCATTGATATTAATGTTATTTTTAACGGCTTTATCCGCACATTCATGAAAATGAACAATTAATTCCATCATTTTATGCTGTTTCGTGAATGAAGAAAAAGTATCGACCGGATGAAAGGCATTCTGATGGAGAAAATCCTCTCTGATACTTCGGGCAGTCTCCATGATCAGCCTGTTCTCGGGAGAGAGTGCATCCAATCCGACCAGCCTTACGATCTCTTCAAGCTCTGATTCTTCCTGCAGTGTCCTCATGGCAAAGCGGATCATCTCCTGCCACTTTTCTCCGATCTCTTTTTTATAGTATTTATCAAAAGAACCCTCGTAAAGCGTATAACTGGTTAACCAGTTGATAGCAGGAAAATGTCTCTTATATGCCAGTTTGTCATCCAGGCTCCAGAAGACACGCACGACACGGAGTGTAGCCTGTACAACAGGGTCTGAAAGGTCCCCTCCCGGCGGGGAAACAGCTCCCACAATGGTCAAGGCACCTTCCCTCTCATCCGGCCCCAGACATTTCACTCGTCCTGCCCTTTCATAAAATTCAGCAATACGTCTGCTCAGATAAGCGGGATAACCCTCCTCTCCGGGCATCTCCTCAAGACGTCCGGACATCTCCCTCATAGCCTCAGCCCACCTGGAAGTGGAATCAGCCATAACAGCTACGCTGTAACCCATATCCCTG
>JAHITG010000193.1 GCA_018817865.1 Spirochaetota bacterium | reverse complement strand
ATCACCCATCCATCCGCTTGGAATAAAATGGTTCATTCTGTGGAAACTGTCCGTGTACACATAAAACGGTAACTCCTTGACTTTTCTGCCCTTTAATACATAATCATCATCATCATTAGCTTCGGTCTGAGCATACAGCATAAAAGATGAAGCAAAAACAAACACCAAACTTAACAAAAATAACCTTTTCATAATTATTTACCTCCTATATAATAATTACTCTGGTTTTTCACACCCAATAATATTTGAACCGATCACCTCCTTAATAATAAATATATTCTAATACAATATCTGTCTCAAATTCTTAGAGAGTCATTACATAAATAAATTCATAAAAGGTAGCCGCAGGCTTCAGCCTGCGAATAGATATTTTTTACTTATTCCACACTTTCTTATAATAGTAATAGGCCTTTCGCAATTGCCTGAGATGAGGACTCCCTGAGCCGTCTCCCTGTGACGCGATCCCCAGCCACTCCTCATAACTCCAGCCATCCAGAAAGGGAAGTCCGAATTGCGGCTGAGTATCATGAATATTAGGATCTGTACCCGTACCGGCTTTCCACCATTCATCGAGCCATTCAAAGACCACTCCGCCGATAGAGTTCCCCTGGCCGCTCCCTCCTCTGTTATACCAGATATCCTCCCAATTTCCCTTATGATAATCCATCTGTCCAATTTCTGCTTCTTCCTCCTTCATCTTTGCAGCATACGCACTACAGCCGTATTCTGTGATCACGATGGGCCTTCCTACGATATCTTTCACGCTCTTCCAGAGCGACTCTCCAAATCCCAGATTTCCCCTGTATGAATTAATTCCAAAAATATCTACATCCGGGCATTTCATAGCAAAAACGTCCAGATACAGCACTTCACCGTTACAGATAGCCACCGGCCTGCTGGGATCCATCTTGTGGATCATCCTGGCCACTTCATTTACAAATTCATAATAGGGTTCGGGCTGATCCATCGCATTATTGGCATGGCCGAAATTATTCTCATTTCCCAGGACCCACATCAGCACATATGGCTCATCCTTATATTCCTGTACCATTTGACTGACACTTTTTTTCATGCTCTTTCTCTGGTCAGGATCTGAATAATCCGTTCCCTGATGCCAGTTGGCACCGGATCCCACGGCATAACATCCAAGGTAATCCCCCAGCAAAATATGAAATCCATACTCTTTATGCAGTTTCCGGAATAATTTTTTATTAAAGCAATGATGGTAAAGACGCAGTGTGTTGACACCCATATCCTTCATTAATTTGGCATCCCCTACTCTGGGTTCGTCTTTATCCTTTTCATCATTCTTATTCTTATCAACATAGGACTGAAAAAAGACATCATTCATCCCGTCATTATTCAGGTCAATGATCTGCCAGTCTTTATGAACCACCAGAGTACCGTAATCCGGGCTTTTCCCGATCTGATTGGGACTGTAGACCATCCCTTTTATAAAAAAGGGATCACCATCCACAAATAACTGCCAGTGTCCGTTATTATATTTTTTTACACTTGCTTTTTTCCCGCCACGGGTCTCAATGACTTTGTATGCTGATAAACTCACCGGTTTATCTACCACATCTTCCGGTTTTACTTTGACCAGTTTACCGGGATCGATATATGTATATTTATCGTTCTTTACATCATTATCAAAGATCTTTTCCATGGAGATTTTGGCACCTTTCAGCTTAATGCCCAGTTGCGGATTCATCCTGGTCAGTATATTGATCCTGTCTATCATGACTCTACCCAGATAAATAGGAGAATGCCAGTATGTATAGGAGACGGCCTTGGGATGATGAATAAGAAGAGCATAATAGGCTCTAATAGCTTCTTTAATAAATCCGCCCTTTTCCAGAGCATATCCGACATAGAAAAGTTTTACCCCTAATGATTCAGCAGGAGTAGACGCCCATTTAAAAAAATTGATCTTGTAGTCGCGTTTTTTATCGGTAAAGTCCCATAAATATCCTTCCAGTTTGCCGTTGATCTCTGCTTCTATATAATCAGAATCCGTTTTGATCCCGTCAAAATCCGGAAAGATACCCGGGCCGATCGCTTTGCGGAGGCCTTTAATATTTTTTATAAGATATCTGAAGTTGGGTGTTCCCCTGTTTACGAACCTTCCGTATTTTTCGTAATTTACGATCTCCTCACTTCCGTGAGTATACGGAAAAAGATAAGAAGGCAAAATTAAAGCGGCTAATAAAACTAAAAAAAGAGTAAGCCTCATTATTACACCTCATTAACAAAACAAAATACTATTTTGAATGCCTGATAGCCAATCTCAATATTATTTAATTCTTCTATGTTGTCAATTCTTTTTTGCTGTTATTCAGAGTGCATCTATCCATAGACTTGAGTATATGGTACTGATAAGCTCATCCCAAAATAATTATAAGATTAAATTATTTACTTACCCTGCGATCCTTATTCCGCCACCGATACTAATAATATACCCGAAATAAAATAAAAGTCAAGAAAAAAATACAATCGATTGCCAAAGAAAGTAAAAAAAATTCTTTTGACAAAATAAAATTTTATATTATATTATTTTTAATAAAGCCATTCAATTATTATTACTATAAATATTTAAAAAGAGGAAATATAAAATGAAAAATCAATTTCATGTAATTTACGAAAGAGATGAAGAGTGGTGGATTGGTTATTGTCCGGAGATTCCAGGCGCTAATGGACAGGGAAAAACAAAAAAAGAATGTCAAGAAAGTCTTGCTAACGCTATTAAATTAATTTTACATGATCGTCTTAAAGATACACTTAAAGCAATACCTCCTGGAGCTATTAAAGAAACAATATCAATCTAAATGAAAAGAACAAAATTATTACAACACCTGCGGAAATATGGTTGTATATTTAAACGTGAAGGGTCAAGGCATTCTCTTTGGCTAAATCCCCGAAATGGAGTATATAGAAGCTATCCCACGTCATGTAGAAATTCCTAATAAATTAATAAAAAAAATAATTAAAAGATTAGAGATTCCTTTGCCATAAAAATATATATATAATAAGGACAGTTTAATACTTTTATACAACATTATTATTTTATTCATTAAAGTATAATTGGTTATAATACAACCGATTGCCAAAAATTTGTTGACAAAATATTTTATTAAGGTATATTATATAATGTTGGGGTTGTCATTCCCGCGGGTGTGAAGCCTCCCCAAAGGGAAAAGCGGGAATCTCTTTATCCTAAGATCCAGCAAATATAGGCACGACTTTAGTCGTGCATGTTTATATATTTTATTTCTGGCACGATTAAAATCGTACCTACATTCGCCTTGTTTATAGATCCAACAATTGTAGGCACGGTTTTAACCGTGCCTTATTGAAGCAGAATCTATTAATTACATGGGGTTAACATTATATGAAAAAATATTTAATACTTTCATTAATATTAGTAGCATTCTTATTCTCCTGTACGCAGGATGTCATGTCGCCTACGGGCTCACCAACCACACTGACCATATCACCGGATAATCCTTCAGTAACCAAAGGGGGTACTAAAAAATTTATAGCCCTTGCTTATGACAGGAATGGCCAACTGGTTGATATCGATCCGGTCTGGACAGTAGAAGGCGGTGTCGGTATCATTGACGCTCTTGGACATTTCTATGCACCGCAAGGTTTGGAAGGACCATTCCCGATGCTCGGTAAGATCGTGGCGACCTATAACCATCTCCGGACGAGACTTCCAATTACAATAGAATTAGGTATTTACTCAATTTATTCTGATATCTACCCTCATAACTTTATCTATGACAGAGACAATCCCCCGAACAGCCATGGCGGCTGGCTAGGTATTGCAGGTAATACAAATTTTGGTGCTTTATCTGATGATAATGTGGATTTCCCTCCCACAGCAAATAAAAAGAGCCTAAAAATTAAACTCATGGAAACAGGACTAAATTGGATGGGTGGTTACTGGAAATATGGCGTAAAGGATGTATCTACAGCAAATGAAAATTTTAGTCAATATGCAAATGCATATCTTCACTTTTATATAAAAGCAAAAAGAGACGTACATATTAAAATTGAATCAACTGGTGGTAATAAATTACTTCAACTAAATTCATATATTACTCCTAATGAAACCTGGCAAAAAGTGGTTATTCCCTTAAATGATGGTGCCGCTATTGATTTTACTGAAATAACAGTACCTGTAAGCTTTTATGTTCGTATAGATGAAGGATGGAGTCCTGGGGAATTTATTAAAGTAGGCGAAATCATGTATTCTCCATCCGCCGACTGGCCGGAATAATATCTCACGACCCTACAATTGTAGGCACACCCTAACGGGTGCCAGGGCGGTTTTAACCGTGCCTGTTTAATGAATACAAATAACCTATTGGATAAGCACGAACAAGTTCATGCTTACAATGTTTTATTTTTTGAATTTGTTTTATGTAAAAATCTAACAAATGTAGGCACCCTCTCCGAGGACTATCTCGAATTTATTCGCTTTACAAATGTAGGCACGGTTTTAACCGTGCTTATGGTTAATTCATAAGGTATTTAATAAAATAGTTTAATTAAACAGAAATTTTAACCTTGTAGGGACAAGGCATGCCTTGTCCCTACTTTAAAAAAAATCATTTTATCACCAAATCCTGATTAATCTTTTGACAAATAAAAACATTCTATTATACTACAATTAAGCCATGAAGATAAAATATTTTTCTGATACTGACACAGCACATATTGAATTTACAAAGAATAGAGTGCAGGAAACAAAAGAAATAAGTGAAACTATTTATATCGATCTGGATAAAAAAGGCAATTTGGTCAGCATGACGATCGAGCATGCAAAAGACAGTGCCGGTTTACCTGAATTCTCCTTTAAAGAAATTAAAAACAAGGTCGCTTAAAAAGGCACGGTTAAAACCGCCCTGGCACCCGTAAGGGTGTGCCTACATCCGTTTTATTATTTGAATTTGTTTTATGTAAAAATCCAACAAATGTAGGCACGACATTAGTCGTGCAAAAAAAAGTAAATACAATCATAAAAAAGGCACCCCCTTTTAGAGTGTGCCT
>JAHITG010000020.1 GCA_018817865.1 Spirochaetota bacterium | reverse complement strand
TAATTTAAAAAAAGAAAAGCTGATTTCCGGTACTTAAGGATTAAATGTACTTCCTGGATTGCTTTTAAAATAAAGACTAATATTAGGGAGGTGAAATAAAATGACCCTGATCAATAAAATGGCTGTTTTTAGCATAGCAGGAGTATTATTACTGCCGGCTATTGCTATGTCCAGTGCCAATAAAGTGATCGCAACAAGCGGATGGAAAAATGATGAAAAAAACTGCGTTACCAAACCATGGGTAAAGGCATTAGATAATAAAGGTGAATTCAAAAAGCATAGTTATAAATATGCAGAATACACGTGGTTAGATAATAACGGGATGGATTCGATAGAGGACGACATTTATAAGTTAGCGAAAAAAATCGATGCTGAACTGACAAATCCGCGTTTTGATGGTATTACCCGTATTGACCTGGTCGGGCACAGTAAAGGTGGTGCTGCTGTTTACTTTCTTTCGAAAATAATTGCAAATCCCGAATCTTCGATGTATAAAAAATTATTAACAGACTGTCCGAATTTAATGACTAGATGGAAAAATGATAAATTATTCATTGAAAATGTAGTTACGGTAGCCGGTACTCTTAATGGGACCCGCCTGGGCTTGAAAGCTTTAGCCAATTTACCAATTATAAGCCAAATAATGAAGAAAAAATTATCCGAAGGAACAAAAGACCTGGCAGAATTGGATACAACAAAAGTCGAAAATTCTGAAATTTCTAAAATAGATTATTTGAGATTGTATCTGAAAGACGGCTTTTCTCATAACACTTTTATTCATATGCGTTCAGACAGTATTGTCCCTAGAACGAGTTCCGGCATTTCATATAAAGGAGATAATATAGTAGTCAGCGGTGACCATGGTACTGCTTTTGATCCAAATAATTCAGAGTTTGACAGGACTTCAGGGATCATATTGAACGGATTGACTCATGACCCCAATGATAAAAGTGATTATAACGAGGCACCTGTTACCATTTTTACGGTTTTGCTGAAAGATATGCCCGGTATAGGCGTTGTGGTAAACACATTACCTAAAAAGATCGGCAGTTTTTTTGTGGGAATAGGCAGAAAGATAAAAGAATTTTTCATATCAAAGAAAAAATCATCTTCAGGCAGTGAATCAAGTGGCGAAGGTATTGAATGGACATCTCTTGAAGAGGTTGAAAACGAAATTTTTGGTCTGGATAACATTGATTAACAATATGGAATGTCTGTAAATCCGGTTTTATTTTTTCAACGGGAAAGACTCAAAAGAGATAGCTGCTTTCATGGATATCAGCAAAGCTGAAGTCGAACTTTACTAAAACCTCTCCAAGAAGTAAATCTTCAATAAAAAATCTTCACCACAAAGACTCCCTTGAGATTTCTTCGAAAATCTCAAGGGCCAAAATCCGGGAATTTTTCTAGAGAAAAATTCCTCGGGGCAAAGAACACAGAGATCACAAAGTATTTTATTTAAATTAATAAAGTAAACTTATTATGATACTATAGTGTTTTTATTTATTTTCAAATATTAATTAAAAATTTTTATAAAAAATAATTTTATTCTCTTCTCTGTGCCCTTCGAGTCCTTTGTGTCTTTGAGGTGGAGCTTTTACTAAAAATAATTTCAAATATTCTCCAAAAAAATTTGTATATAAGAAGTAGAACAAAAAAGGAGGTATATGATGAGTGATTTAAATACTGTCGCCCTGGTGGGTAGATTGACAAGAGATGCAGAGGAAAAGGTTAATGGGAAGGGTTCTTCATGGTTGCTGCTTTACCTTGCTAACAATTATTTTTACTATCATAATAGTGAGAAAAAAGAAGAAGCAAATTTTTTCCGTGTTAAAGTCTGGGGGAAAATGGCAGAATCATTAAAAGTCTATCTTGTGAAAGGAATTCAGGTAGGTATTCAAGGAAGGTTGTCTCAATATAATTTTAAGGGCACAGATGATAAAATGTTCAATATCGTAGAGATCGTCGCAGACCGCATACAGCTTATCTCTCCTAGAAAGAAAGCCTTAATAGAGCAGAAGACGGGTGATACAGTGCAGGAAGATGTTCCTTTCTGATCCTGGTTTTTTATTCAGCAAACAAAGCAGGAAAAAACAGGAGAATATTCCATTTTAACATGAAAATTCGGTCTAAAAAATATTTGACATCGGATTCATAATTGATAAACTGATTATAGCGTAACTCCGGAGGAATTCTTTATGCCGTTTAAGGCCGATAAAATATGGATGGATGGTAAGCTGGTTGATTGGGATAAAGCTCAAATTCATATTCTCTCTCATGTTATCCATTATGGCAGTGGTGTCTTTGAAGGTATCAGATGTTATGATTCAAAAAAAGGGCCTGCTATTTTCAGGCTTGATGATCATGTTAAGAGGCTCTATGACAGCGCAAAAATTTTTAAAATGGAGCCGGAGTATTCTCATGACGAGATAAAGAAAGCCATTATCGAAACGGTCAGGGTCAATAAGCTGAAAGATTGTTATATCCGTCCTTTAATATACAGGGGATTTGGTACACTTGGTTTGAATCCTTTATCAATTCCTATTCGTGTTATGATAGCAGCATGGGATTGGGGGAGGTATCTTGGAGAAGATGCATTGGAGAAAGGTATTTCTGTTCAGGTCTCTTCCTGGAGCAGAGGAGCACCTAATACATTCCCCATGATGGCAAAGATAACCGGTAATTATGTCAATTCACAGCTTATTAAGATAGATGCTATCCAGAATGGATATGACGAAGGTATTGCACTGGACCATTACGGTTATGTTTCTGAAGGCTCGGGCGAGAATGTTTTTATTGTCCGAAACGGAGTAATTTTTACTCCTCCTTCCAGTTCGGCTATACTTGCAGGAATAACGCGTCACAGTATTTTTGTGCTTGCCAGGGACCTGGGCATTAAGATGAAGCAGCATGTCCTTCCCAGAGAATCATTATATATTTCTGATGAAGTCTTTATGACCGGGACAGCAGCTGAGATCACACCTGTTTCCAAGATCGATAATATTGTTATCAATAATGGAAAGCGTGGACCTGTTACAGAGAAGCTGCAGAAAGAATTCTTTTCTATTATAAACGGGAAAGGAAAGGATAAATACGAATGGTTAACTTTTATTTAACAAGTATTCCATTTTTTTTGATCTTGTTTGTAAAAGATCTCCATGCTCTGCATGAGAGGAGTTTTTTTCGATCAATTCCCATTCAAAATGAGTTGTTCCTTTTTGCTGTTATCTTTGGATTTATCTTTGTTCTTTTGTTATTTCTTGTAATTCATTATATAACGAGCATGAAACGTGAGAATGATTTTCGTTTGTACCTGAATCTTGAAAATATGTGGAATTCTTCTCCCATGCTTGAGGCCAGGCAGAAGGCCGCTTCCTTTATTACTGATGATCTCATTCATTCCAAAGATGCTGCTGATAAAGAAATGATCCGACAGGCAAAAGTTATTATAGACTTCTTGAATCATATCGGACTTCAGGTTTATCAGGATATTATCAATTTTGGTCATATATATAATCTTTTAGGGAACGAGATCATGGATTACTGGGAGAATAAGAATTACAGGATGTTGGTTCAATACGGGAAGCATAAGTCCTTTCCTGGTGATATGAGCTATTGGGCAGGTTTTGAGTATCTGGCTGATGCCTGTTCCACCCAGAGAAACTATTTGGCCGATCAATTATGGGTTCCCGCTGTGATGCTCCCATCCTACCAGGAACGACGGGAACAACAGGGAATCCAGGAGAAGATCTCTTTTTCAAAGCCCTCAAAGAATCAGTCCGGACTTTATTATTCACTTATGTTTGTCTTTTTTTTAGGATTTTTATGTCTGTTGATCTTTTTATGGTCATATTTTTTCTATTATGGTTATATTTGATCTTCAAGCAGATATATGAAGAAGTTCTGATAGCAATGTTATTGAAAGATAATACTTTTTTTATGCAACACAGATAATGAACAGGTCATTTGTTTTTAATTAACAGTATTTTGATCGAGGAGGCTTGATCTATTTATGGATCCAAATAAAAAGAAAAATAAAACAGGGAACAAGGATATAATCATTCTGACGATCAATTGCGGAAGTTCATCCATCAAATATTTGCTCTTCAATTTTAACAGGCATAAGGCTTTAGCTGATGGAATTGTAGAACGGATCGCTATTGGGGGTTCTTTTATCAAGCATGAGATCCCCGGCCAGCCTGAATATAAGAAGGAAGAGATGATCCCGGACCATCATGAAGCCATAAAGGTGATCATAGAGACCCTGCTGGATAAAAAGAGAGGTGTTTTAAAGAGTATTAAAGATATCAGCGGAGTTGGCCATAGGGTGGTACATGGAGGAGAGCATTTTGTTAAATCCAGTCTGATCGACGGCCCTAACGGTAAAGTAGTAAAGACATTCCGTAATCTGAATGACCTGGCCCCGCTTCATAATCCCAATAATATCCTGGGAATAGAATCTGCCATTGATATTCTCCCGGATGTACCTCATGTTGCTGTAATGGATACTGCTTTTTTGCAGACCATGCCTGCCTTTTGTTATCGATATGCCATTCCTTATGAATGGTATTCTTTGAGAGGAGTTCGAAAGTACGGTTTTCATGGTACTTCTCATTTGTATGTCTCCCGCCGTGCTTCGGTCCTCTTAAATAAAGAACCCAAAGAATGTAACCTTATTACCTGTCATATCGGGAACGGGGTGAGTTTTACAGCGGTAAAAAATGGAGAAGCGTATGATCATAGTATGGGGTTTACTCCTCTTGAGGGATTGATCATGGGGACCCGTTCAGGAGATATTGATCCGGCTATTGTGGAATTTATATCTGAAAAAGAGTATATGCACCCTCATAAAGTGATCCATACAT
>JAHITG010000192.1 GCA_018817865.1 Spirochaetota bacterium | reverse complement strand
TCCTGTTCTTCGGTTTTAAACTCAGGTATTTTCTTTTTCATGTTTTTCATATATTTTCCTCTCTTTTTGACTCATTGTCCTTGCTGAAATGATGCGTATTTTATTTTTTCTCAGGGTATAGATTATAAATAACTTCCTGCCAGTATTTGTCTTGCCCAGTAAATAATATCTGTTTTCAGATATGGAATGAACATCATCTTTTTCCACGACAATCGGATCATTAAAAAAGACTTCTTCACATTCATACCATTGGACTTTATGTTTGATATAATTTTTAACAATGTTTCCTTTATCCCAGTCAAAACCCTCTATATTATCAAATAATTTCATTATTGTCCTATAAAAATATGTATATGTATATTATATACATATTTTTTATTATGTCAAGTTTTTTAAGAAAAAAAGTATTGTACCTGTCCCGCTTCTTTCTATGATAGGGACTATTTAGAATATAAATATTTAATAAATGTAGGCACGGTTTTAACCGTGCCTTTTTTATTGTGCGCTCGGCATGGTATACACACTTGGGAGTGCAAGTCTCCTGCAGGCCCGGTAAGGGGAACTGTTAGCCAAACGGACAGGGTGTTCACCGTGAGGTGGAATCTGAAGGGAGCCGAAGGCAAAGCACTGGCCTGACGAACAGAAATCACATAAGAGGCGGTTGTATCGGACAAGAAGGCAATTAACTTTGAAGTCCAATACTTACACGGAAGATACAGTCGTAAATGTGGCAGGCATAAGTGTAAAGGTGGTATATCTTACCCGAGGAGGTCTCTGAGTCTGCCGTAAGGCTATTATTACTGAGAGGTAATAAGATGGGTTCAGAGAAGTCAGCAGAAGCCATAGTAGGTTGAATAACCACAACCGAAGGGCTGAACCTGAAATAAAGGAGTAGCAACTTTAACTATGCAAGTGGGTAGAGACGCAGAAATCACAGTGAGAATCTGTAAGCTGGTGTCAGCAGGTAGTGAACGGAATTCACGAAGGGCGATACAGGTGTGTCAAGCCACTCATCAGGAGAAGAAATGACTACACCCAAAGAAACACGATTGATCGAAAAGATGATGGACCAAAAGAACATGGTATCGGCTTGTTCAAAAGTAGTAAGAAACAAAGGTGCGGCAGGAATAGACGGAATGACCGTTAATGAACTTAACCCGTTTCTGAAGAAGAACTGGCCGAAAATCAAGGAACACCTGTTGAATGGAACCTATAAGCCAAAAATGGTTAAGGGAGTTGAAATACCTAAAGCGACCGGTGGAACGCGACAATTGGGCATTCCAACGGTAATGGACAGGGTCATTCAGCAGGCACTCCATCAAGTGCTGAGTCCAATATTCGACCCGAGATTCTCTAACAGCAGTTATGGATTTCGGCCCGGGAAAAGTGCACACCAGGCCGTAGAGAAAGCAAGAGAATATCAGGCTAAAGGGAACCGCCGGGTAGTGGACATGGATTTGGCAAAATTTTTTGACGAAGTCAATCATGACATACTGATGGCAAGAATAGCGAGGAAAGTGAAGGACAAGAAAATACTGCGACTGATCCGCAGTTTTCTGCAATCAGGGGTCATGGGACAAGGTCTGGAGGAACAAAGGATAAAAGGAACTCCGCAGGGAGGCCCACTATCACCTCTTCTGTCAAATATCACACTGGACGATTTGGATAAAGAACTTGAACGAAGAGGGCACAGTTTCTGCCGATATGCAGATGACTGTAAGATCTATGTTCGAAGCCGAAAGGCAGGGGAAAGGGTACTGGAGTCCATAACAAACTTTGTAGAGAAGAAGCTGAAGCTAAAAGTGAACCAAAAGAAAAGCAAAGTAACCAGACCGTGGAAGAGTAAGTTTCTGGGATACTCATTTACATTTGAGAAAAGCCCAAGAATTAAAGTATCCAAAGAATCCATTAAAAGGTTCAAAATGAAACTCAAACAAGCCATTAGGAAAGGCAGAGGGATGAACTTGAAGAAGTTTATAGAAGACCCCTTAAATATAATTTTAAGGGGATGGATAAACTACTATAGACTGTCAGAGGTAAAGAACTCTACCGAGGAATTGGATGGATGGATACGTCGAAGACTTCGTTTAATACTGTGGAGACAATGGAAACGTCCATGGACAAGAAGAAAACGGCTGATGAATGCAGGACTGACAGAGGAAAGAGCAGTCATGTCAGCATTCAACAGACGAGGCCCGTGGTGGAATTCGGGAGCAAGTCACATGAATCAAGCGTTTCCGAAGAAATTCTTTGATAGCTGTGGGCTTATATCTCTATTTGATAAACTGTGTGATTTTTGGAAAGAAATTTCAGGAACCGCCGTATACGGAACCGTACGTACGGTGGTGTAAGAGGACGGGTGGGGTAACCCGCCCTCCTACTTGATTATAATCATTCAATTGTTTTCTTATACAACACCGTAAGCCAGCATGGCATTAGCCACTTTCAGAAATCCTGCAATATTGGCTCCGGCTACATAATCACCTTTCTTTCCGTATGCTTCAGCTGCATCAAGACAAGACTTATGGATACTCTTCATGATACCCTGAAGTCTTTTATCCACTTCCTCTCTTGTCCAGGAAAGGCGCAGACTGTTCTGGCTCATCTCCAGTCCTGATACGGCTACACCGCCGGCATTGGCTGCTTTGCCTGGTCCGAAGAGTACGTTGTTGTCCTGGTATACTTTGACCGCTTCAGGAGTGGACGGCATGTTAGCGCCTTCAGCCACACAGATACATCCGTTCTTGACCAGCGCTTCTGCATGCTCACCGTTGATCTCATTCTGAGTTGCTCCGGGAAGGGCTACATCGACTTTAATACCCTTCTCTTTGATGACATCCCATACACTCTTTCCTTCTACACAGGTTGCTTTATGTTTTGTAGCATATTCTTTGATCCGGCCTCTGCGTACGTTCTTCAGATCCATGATATACTCTTTCTTCTTTTCATCTATACCCGCTTCATCAATGATGGTTGCGGATGAGTCGCAGACTGAGATGACCTTACCGCCCAGCTGGTTCACTTTTTCAATGGTATACTGTGCTACATTTCCTGCACCGCTGACAGCTACTGTCTTTCCTTTGAAATCCATCTTTCTGGTAGCCAGCATCTCGGCTGCAAGGTATGTTGCTCCATATCCGGTTGCTTCAGGACGTATAAGTGAACCGCCCCATTCGAGTCCTTTTCCTGTGAGGACTCCTGTATGTTCATTACGGAGTTTCTTGTAATATCCGTACATAAATCCGATCTCACGGCCACCCACGCCGATATCACCGGCCGGTACATCCGTATCCGGTCCGATATGCCTGAAGAGCTCTCTCATGAAAGCCTGGCAGAATTTCATGACCTCATTATCTGATTTTCCTTTGGGATCAAAATCACACCCTCCTTTACCGCCGCCCATGGGAAGGGTGGTCAGGGAGTTCTTAAAGATCTGCTCGAAACCAAGGAATTTGATGATCCCCAGATTAACGGAAGGATGAAACCGTAAGCCCCCTTTATAAGGGCCGATAGCATTGTTAAACTGAACTCTGTATCCTCTGTTCACATGAACAGTCCCCTTGTCATCTACCCACGGTACACGGAACAGAATAGCTCTATCCGGTTCAACGATCCTTTCATATATATTCGCTTTAACGAATTCAGGATGTTTTTTTACTGTAGGTTCCAGAGAAAGCATCACCTCTTCAACAGCCTGATGGAATTCCGGCTGGCTGGGGTGGTTCTCTTTCACTTTCTTAATAATATCATTAGTAACAGACATAATAATCCTCCTTTATTTGCTTGATTTTAACCCTATGAGTGAAAGTTAAAGTAAAAACCTATATTTTTTAATTTCAACTTCAACTAAAATTTTATTTTTTTCATTGAAATTTATTCTTGCCTTTTTAAATTAAATTATTAATTTGCTCCTTTATCTGTATTTGATAAGGAGTAGATTATGTATAAGATCACATCAAAGGAAGAGATAGCACCGGATGTCTTTAAATACAGCATTCATGCTCCCCTGGCAGTCAAGAACGCAAAACCGGGGCAGTTCGTCATTATTATTCCCAAACCTTCCGGAGAACGGCTTCCGCTGACCATCTATAATGCCGGAAAAGAGGATGTAACTATCATATTCCAGAAAGTGGGACACAGCACGGAGATCCTGGCATCTATGGAAGTAGGGGAGAGCATGGAAGCGGTTTTAGGGCCGTTAGGCCGGGCCGCGGAAATAAAGAAGTTAGGGAAGGTGGTCTGCATCGGAGGCGGCGTGGGTACGGCTGTCCTCTATCCTGAGATCAAAGCACTGAAAGAAGCGGGGAATACGGTCTATTCCATAATCGGGGCCAGGGAGAAGTCCCTGCTTATACTGGAAAAAGAAGTATCCGAGTATTCTGATAAAGTCTTTATCACAACTGATGACGGCTCTTACGGAGAAAAAGGGTTCGTAACCGATCCGTTAAAAAAGATCCTGGAAGAAGAGGAAGTGAACGAGGTTATTGCGATCGGGCCGGTCATTATGATGAAGGTGGTCTCTGAATTGACAAAGAAATATAATGTTCATACGGTGGTGAGCCTTAATCCGGTCATGGTTGACGGGACCGGCATGTGCGGAGGGTGCAGGGTGGAGATAGACGGTAAGACGAAGTTCGCCTGCGTGGACGGGCCGGAGTTTGACGGGCATCAGGTAAATTTTACGGAACTGATGAACAGGAACAGGCAATATGATGAGCATAGAGGAGAAAAGTGTCATGCAGTTGGAACAGGTAAAAATTAGGGAACAGGACCCGAAAGAGCGGAACAGGAATTTTAACGAAGTTTGTCTGGGCTATATAGAAGAAGAGGCTATTAAAGAGGCCCTTCGCTGTATCGAATGCGGCCAGTGCATGAAAGGGTGCCCCGTGCAGATCAATATTCCCGGTTTTATACATCTTATTAAAGAGAAGAAACATGAAGAAGCCTATAAAATGATCAAAGAGACCAATTCCCTGCCCGGTGTATGCGGACGGGTCTGTCCTCAGGAGACGCAGTGCGAGATCCTCTGTCCGCTGGGAAAGAAGGGTCAGCCTGTAGCCATCGGAAAACTGGAACGGTTCGTTGCGGATCATGCCATTAAGACGAAGGTAAAAGAAAATATAAAGATCAAGTCCAACCATATTAAGATCGCTGTCGTGGGCAGCGGGCCGGCAGGATTGACCTGTGCAGGGGAGCTTGCTAAAAAAGGATATGAAGTCACTATTTTTGAATCCTTTCACCTGTCCGGAGGCGTATTAAGGTACGGCATACCGGAGTTCCGTCTTCCGCGAAAGATCCTGGATAATGAGATCGATCATATAAAACATCTCGGGGTGAAGATAATCAATAATGTCCTTATAGGCAAATCTCTGACCCTGGATGACCTGAAAAAGGACGAGTTCAAGGCTGTCTTTATTGCTGTTGGCGCCGGGCTTCCGACTTTTATGAATATACCGGGTGAGAATCTGAACGGGGTTGTCTCTGCCAATGAATTTTTAACAAGGAACAATCTCATGCTGGCTTTTTCCGAAGAGTCCCATACACCGATTCGGGCTGTCTCACCGGTCATTGTAGTGGGAGGCGGTAATGTGGCCATGGATTCGGCGCGCAGTGCCAAACGGCTAGGCGCGAAAGAGGTTATAGTTGTATACAGGAGAACGGAAAAAGAGATGCCCGCGAGGGTGGAGGAGGTCCACCATGCCATGGAAGAGGGGATCGAGTTCCATTTCCTCACCAATCCGGTAGAGATCCTGGGTGATGATAAAGGGTGGATCAAAGAAGTGAAATGCATTAAGATGGAGCTGGGCGAACCCGATGAGAGCGGGAGGAGAAGACCGGTTCCCATAAAGGATTCTGAATTTACCATTAAAACGAATACTCTGATCATGTCGATCGGCCAGAAACCCAATCCGCTGATCTCACAGTCCCTGCCTGAACTGGAAACCACCAAATGGGGTACGATCGTGGCAAACGATGATATGATGACTTCCATTGAGGGTGTCTTTGCCGGAGGGGATATCGTGACAGGCGCAGCCACGGTCATTGCCGCCATGGAGATGGGCCGGAAGGCGGCTGACGGCATTGAAAAATGGATTTCAAAGAAATAGAGTTACTGGTGCTGGTTTATTAAATAATCTTTCATCTTTTCAACAGCGGATTTTTTCTCCGGGTACACTTCCAGAATTGTATCAAGATCCTTCTGGGCCGTCTCCATGGTTAAATGATCTTCTATCATGAGGGAGAAGGCCTTCCCGTAATATTCCTTTGACTTTGAAGTGTTTCCCTTTAAAAGATGGATAATTGCAGCATTAAGAAGAGGTCCATCTTGATCTTTGTTCAGTTTAATGGCCTTTAATGTGTAGGTCAGGGCCTGATCGGGTTTTTTGATCATAATATAATACCATCCGAGATTCCAGAGTGCGTCAGCGTACTGCGGATCGATCAGAACTGCTTTTTTAAAAAGTTCTATGGCTTTGTGATACTCTTTTTTATCTGCATAGGCAAATCCCATATTGTTATAGGCTACCTTATCCCCGGGGTTTAAGGAGATCACCTTTTCGTAGTACTTTATAGCTGTATCATGTTCTCCTTTTTCAGCATAGGAGAGGCCGAGATTAAACCAGGCATCCGTATAAAGAGGATTGATCATGACTGCCTTATTATAATTGGAGATGGCGGTATCAAATTTTTTTTGATCAAAGTAGACATTCCCCAGATTGTTGTACACACCGGCATTATTTTTATCCAGGGAAATGGCTTTATAGTAATTCTCAATGGCATCAGCATACATCTTTTTAGCAGAATAAGCTATGCCCAGATTGTAATAGGCGTTTTTATAGTTCTGATCTAAAGATAAGGCTTTTTTATAATTGGTAATGGCAAGGTCATATTTTTTCATGTCCGAGTATACCAGCCCCAGGTTGTTATAGGAATCAGCCTGGTACGGATCACACTCTATTGCTTTTTTATAATTTGTGATAGAGCGGGCAGGATCGTCAATAACATCATATGCCAGTCCAAGATTATAATAGGCATCAGAATAATCATTTTTCAGTTCAACTGCTTTTTTATAGTTTGAGATGGCTCCGGGATAATTGCTCTGATAATAATAGACCAGTCCCAGATTATTATAGGGGAGGGCAAATTCCGGCATTAAAGAGATGGATTCCTGGTAATTGGTCATTGCCAGGTCATACTGCTTCAGGTTATAATAGACGATCCCCAGATTATTGTACGCATCAGCATAAACAGGATCGATGGAGATGGATATTTTATAGTTGGAAATGGCTGATGCATATTCACCTTTATCCGTATAGGCCAGTCCGAGATTATAGTATGCACTGCCGTCTTCCGGTGATAAGAGAATGGTTCTTTTATAATTGGAGATCGCACTGTCATACTCTTTCAGATCGTAATATATGATCCCCAGGTTATAATATGCGTCCCGGTAATTCGTGTTCAGTGAGATCGCTTTCTTATAGTTTGTTATTGCCTGGCCATACTGCTTTGTGTCCGTATATGCGATCGCAATATTATAATACGCATCAGTATAGTTCTTATTCAGGGAAATGGCCTTTTTATAATAGTGGATAGCTTTTTGGGAATAACCCTCTTCATAAGCCTGAAAGGCTTTGTCAAAATAAGTCGTGGCATTTTTATCCTGTATGGCCCCGGAAAATAAGAACATTACAGAAAAGAGGAGTAATAAAAGGGATCTGAAATTATTCATATTGCATTTCGCCTATATAATTTATATTTTATAATACCAATATAAAATATTAAATTCATATAGAATGTCACTCTATTTTTGAAGGAGGTCTTTGATCTTGTTGACCGCATTCTTGCCGATCTCGGCCCGTTCTGATTCATCCTTTATGGCTGTATAGGGTCGTGTAATTATCTCTTCCGGGATCTCGGAAATGAAGATCGAAGGCTGTTTCTCTTCCAGGAGCCCGAATTTTTTTCTGTTCCGGGCATAAGAGATGACCAGATGATCTTTTGCCCGCGTGATGCCCACATAGAAGAGTCGCCTCTCTTCATCGATGGCTGTGCCGTCTTCTATACTCCTTAAATGAGGAAGAAAATCATTTTCTATACCCACAAGAAAGATCACCTGGAATTCCAGTCCCTTGCTCAGATGAAAGGTCATCAGGGAGACCTTTCCCTCCTCTTCCTGGTCTTCCTCGTCTTTTGTCAGGAGAGAGACCCTGTTCAGATAATTGAAAAGATTTGCTTTTTCCCCTGTCGCCGCAGCTTCTTCTTCATAATTTCTGATCCCGGATATCAGTTCACTGATGTTATACATCTTCCTCTTTATAAGCCTGGGTTCGTTGACCTCATTTTTAAGCTGATCCTCGTATTTGACCTGGCGAACAAGATCATAGGCGATCCGGTACATCGGTTTCTTTGAATGAAAGAATTCGTTCTTATATTTTTTTATAAGAGTATGGAACGCGACCGTATTTGTTAATGCTTCCGATTTCAGGTCCTCCACCTCATGAGCATGGCTCAAGGCATCATAAAGGCATATCTTTTTTTTAATACTGTACTGGTTCAGATTATAGATGCTTTTATCACCGATCCCCCGGCGCGGATAATTGAGTATACGCAGAAGGCTCATATCATCTTTTTCATTGGCAATGACCTTTAGATAGGCCAGGATATCCTTTACTTCCTTTCTGTCATAGAACTGCATCCCTCCGATCAGGATATAGGGAATGCTCTTAAACCGGAAGGCCTCTTCAAAAGGCCGTGACTGGAAATTGGTCCTGTACAGGACCGCCATATCTTCCCAGGGAACCTTCGTTTCATGGTGATACTTTAGTATTTGGCCGGCAACGAATTCTGCTTCCTCAAGCTCGCTGTGGCTCTCCTTAAGCAGTATTTTTGATCCGCCTTTCTTTATACTCGTGATCTCTTTTTCATGCCTGCTCTTGTTGTTCCTGATGATACGGTTGGCGGCCTCCAGGATCACCGGAGTAGAACGGTAATTACTGGTCAGTTTAACGGTTTTTGTATTCGGGAAGTCCTTTTCGAATTTAAGGATATGTTCCACTTTTGAACCTCTGAACCCGTAGATGGCCTGGTCATCATCGCCAACCACGCAGATGTTATTCTTCTTATTAATAAGAAGTTTCAGGAATTGATACTGGATATCATTGGTATCCTGGTACTCATCGACCAGAATATACTGATACTGTTGATGATAGGACTCTCTTATCTCCTCGTTCTTTTTCAGTATCTTTATGGGAAGGACGATTAGATCGTCAAAATCAACTGCATTATAATTTTTTAAGAGTTCTTCGTACCGTTTATAGATATTTTTTACGGTCAGCTTGTATTCTTCATGTTCTATTCTGTCAAAGTATCTTAAAAAAAGATTGTTGTTCTTTGCCAGGCTTATCTGTCTTAAAATTATATTGATATTATATTCAGCACCGGCCCCGGTTGCATCCAGGTTCATTTCGTTGAATATGGAATTGATGAGATTCTTCTTGTCATTTTCATCATAAATATTGAAATTATTCTTATAACCTAATGTATGAATATGCTCCTTCAGGATCTTTACTCCGAATGAATGAAATGTTGACAGGGTAAGGCCTTTTATCCGTTTTTCCGATATCTGGTTGATACGCTGACGCATCTCATTTGCCGCTTTATTGGTGAAGGTGACTCCCAGTATATGCCTGGGGGATACTTTTTTATTCCTGATAAGATTTAAAATACGGTATGTGATCACCCTTGTTTTTCCGCTTCCCGCACCGGCAAGGACCAGGAGGGGACCGTCCAAAGTACGGACAGCTGTCTGCTGAGGGGGGTTCAGTTCTTTGAATAGTTCCTGCATAAGAGTAGAACAGTATAGTGATTAAAAATTTTAAGTCAAATATTTTATTTTAATCAATATAGTAGAATAGTAGTAGCATAGAAATCCGGGCTAATTTATTTCCTCATTCTCGAATCGCATCCATGCGATTCTCCGAGGGCCGGAGGGGTATTTGCCTTCCCGGGCAAATAGTCCCTCCGGCAATCCGGAAATTAAATTAACCCGGATTTCTATGCTATTATATAGTTGATATTGAAAAAATATCTTAATGTATATAGAAATGCATACTTCAAAAATCTTGACTTTGCGTTCATTCCGCTGTATATTGATCAGACCAATTTCAGGAGGATCCCTATTAAGATCGATCTCAGCAACAACATCAGCTTCTGCTTTGGTGTCAACAGGACCATCAATCTGATAGAGCGTTTATTACATGAGAAAAAATATAAAACAATATATATGCTGGGAGAAGTCGTTCATAATGAGCATGTGATCAATGATCTTAAGAATAAAGGCCTGAAGCTCATAAAAGATTTTAAACGGATCCCAAATATTAAAGACGGGGTCCTTGTCATCCAGAGCCATGGAATTTCCCGGAAAATTTATGATGAGCTTGAAAAGAGGAAGATCCCTTATATTGATTCCACCTGTTCACTCGTAAAACGGATACATCATGCCATTAAGCAGCTGGAAAAGGAAGGATATTATCCTGTTATAATCGGTGATAAAGGCCATACGGAAGTACAGGGTATAGCCGGACAGGTTAAAAAATCCCTTATTATCCAAACAGAGACACAGATCAATAAAGAACTTTTTAAAAATGTT
>JAHITG010000191.1 GCA_018817865.1 Spirochaetota bacterium | reverse complement strand
TTAAAAAAGATTGACTTGGGATATTGTATCAGTTATATTCTTTAAGTTATGCCCCTGTTTAAAATTACAAATTCCAATATCACTGATGCAAGAAACATTCGGGTCAAGAACCCTGATCTTTCCCATATTACCCGCTCATTAAGAGCAAAGATCAATGACATCCTCTATTTCACAAACTCTGAGGAGATCTTTAAAAGCAGGATCACCATGATCAGCAAAGATATCCTGGAGGCACATATACTTTCCTCCAGACCCGTAAAAAAAGGAAACCGGACTAAGCTCACTTTATATATTGCTATGATCAAACATTCACAATTTGAAATGATATTAAATACAGCTACACAGTTGGGAGTGGATACCATCATACCTATGGATACGGAATTTTCCTGTAAAATAAAAGCTTCCGAAGAGAAACTGAAAAGATGGAATAAAATTATCTTTGAATCAGCCAAACAATCTTTTAATCCGTCACCCCCTGCTCTTAAAGAGATGACATCCTTTACTAAAGCTGTTGCAGCCGGTAAGAACGGCATTCTTTTACATCCTGATTCCGCTCACAGCATCAAAGAACATCTTGATCCAAAAACCTCAGAGGTCCTGAATGTATATATCGGGCCGGAAGGCGGATTCAGTAAACATGAAATAAAACTTGCCCAAAAAAATAAAATCAATATAGTAAAACTACCCTATCATATTTTAAGGACTGAAACAGCAGTAATAGCAGTCATTAGCAATATTCTTTTTTTTTATTCATAAAAAGTAAATTACTCATCAAGGACAAAAGGGTCATGATAAACCGTCTTATAGATGCCAATATAAACAGAATAATTGAAGGGTTAAGAGTAATAGAGGATGTAAACAGATTTATTCTAAATGATAAAAATGCAGTATTGTATTTGAAAAAAATCAGACACACCATCATTAAAAATTTTAATTCCAGGGAACTGCTCTTTGTTCGGGATATTAAAAAGGATAAGGGGAAATTCCTCAACACTTCAAATGAATTTAAAAGAAAGGATATAACAGAAGTAATTCAGGCCAATGCAAGAAGGGTTCAGGAAGGTTCACGCGTTCTGGAAGAAGTACTGAAATGTGACAACAGGAAGCAGGCCCTTCTCTTTAAAAAGATCCGATTTCACCTTTATGCCCTGGAGCAGAAGATGGTGCTAAGAATAAAAAAAAAGATCGACCTCTCTCTGTATGCGATCATGGACATTGCACTTATCCAAAGAAACAAGATTGGACAGACATGCAATAGTCTTCTTACGGGGGGAGCCACGGTCCTTCAGCTCCGCGCAAAAAATATTTCCAATATCACATTTTTTAATATAGCTGAAAAGATCCTAAAGATGACTAAAAAAAAGAAAGTGCCATTTATAATAAATGACAGGATAGATATTGCCATAGCAACAGGTGCAGACGGTATTCATATCGGTAAAAAGGATATCCCTATCCGATTGATAAAAGAAAAATTTCAATATAATAAAATAATCGGATATTCCGCCACCAAAGAAAAAGAGATAAAAGAAGCAATACAGTATAATGCTGACTATGCAGGTTTGGGGCCAGTCTTTCATACGGATACCAAAGAGGATATCACAAAACCTCTGGGCTTACAGAGAACAGCTCTCCTGAATAAAAAATATCAAAAGTCAATTCCTCTGGTTATTATTGGAGGATTACATCAGGATAATATTTCACAATGTATTAAAAAAGGAATAAAAAACTTTGCTTTTATTTCTGAACTGTTATTATCAGACAATGTAAAAAAGAAGACTTCCCAAATAAAAAAATTTTTATCAGCAAGGAGTACAAAATGACCCAGCTTGAATCAGCAAGGAAGAATATGATCACGAAGGAGATGAAGGAAATTGCTAAAAAAGAGAATGTCACCGTAGAATATATTAAGGAAGGAATAAAGAACGGTGAGATCGTGATCCCTAAAAATAAAAATCATAAAATCAAGCAAATTTGCGGGATCGGCAGGGGCCTTAAAACAAAAATAAATGTAAACCTGGGAACCTCCCCGGTACACATGAATCTGAACGAAGAGATGGAAAAACTAAGGATCGCTTTGAAATACGGTACTGATACTGTTATGGACCTGAGCCTGGGCACGATCCTCAATAAAGTCAGAACAAAGGTTCTGGAAAGATCAACGGTCCCCGTAGGTACTGTCCCGATCTACCAGGTGGGCTTTGAGCTGTCTAAAAAAAAGAAGAAACTGGAAGAGATGAAGATCGATGACATCCTTCGAGTCATTACACAGCAGGCAGAAGAAGGGGTGGATTTTATGACCATCCATGCAGGGGTCACTCTTTCTACCCTTTCCAGGATGGAAAACCAGGAACGCCTCCTGAACATCGTAAGCCGGGGCGGGTCCATGCTCATGCTGTGGATGAAAACCAACTGCAGAGAGAATCCCATGTATGAATATTTTGATGATATACTCAAGATCGCTAAAAAACATGATATAACAATGAGTCTTGGTGACGGACTTCGGCCCGGAGCTCTTGCGGATGCCACTGACAGAGCCCAGATACAGGAACTGATCACACTGGGAGAATTAGCCGAAAGATGCAGGAATTTCGGAGTGCAGGTCATGATAGAGGGGCCCGGTCATGTTCCCTTAAATCAGGTGGTTACCAACATTCAGATCCAGAAATCACTCTGTAATAATGCACCGTTCTATGTACTGGGTCCTGTGGTCACGGATATTGCACCGGGATATGACCACATTACTTCAGCCATCGGCGGTGCTCTGGCTGCTTATGCAGGAGCTGATTTCCTTTGTTATGTCACACCTTCGGAACACCTGAAACTGCCCACTCCCGAGGATGTCAAGGAAGGAACGATCGCTGTTAAAATTGCTGCTCACGCAGCTGATATTGCCAAAGGGATCCCCGA
Source organism: Spirochaetota bacterium (assembly GCA_018817865.1). Lineage (GTDB taxonomy): Bacteria > Spirochaetota > JAHITG01 > JAHITG01 > JAHITG01 > JAHITG01. The sequence continues at coordinate 13,667 of JAHITG010000191.1, read as the reverse complement.
AGCGATCCGGATGGACAGGGAAATGGCCAAAGCCAGGAGAAAACTGGATTGGAAAAAACAGATCGCTCTCTCCATCGATCCCGAAAAGGCCAGAAGGTACCGGGAAGAGAGCGAGTCCACACAGGATGAGTTCTGTTCCATGTGCGGTGATTTCTGCGCCATCAAACAGATCAATGAGATACTTTAAAAAAATTAATACCACAGAGACACAGAGGCACAGAGAATTAAAAATTAAAATTTAAATAAATTATTATTATTAAAATATATAAAGACCTTTATAATTAAATAATAAATAATTTTAAAAACCGGTTTAACATTTTAGATAATTATATACAGAGTGTGATGCTCTTATAATTTTGTAAAATAACAACAATGATTCTTCTCTGTGACTCTGTGCCTCCGTGGTATTCCTTTTTTATATGTTTAATCCGAAAAAAGATTGACATTGATAATTATACAACTATATTAATCTAACAATAAAAGAGACGGGCTGTAGCGCAGTTCGGTTTAGCGCACTGGTCTGGGGGACCAGGGGTCGCGGGTTCAACTCCCGCCAGCCCGAATATAATATTATGAAGATCTTAATAACAAACGATGACGGCATTCAAGGGAAAGGATTAACCCCCCTGTTGAATAAAGTAAAAGCTATCACCGATGACTGGAAGGTCATCGTACCTGACAGAGAAAGAAGTGCGGTAAGCCAGGCCATTACTTTAAAATCACCGATTCGAATGAAAAAAGTAAAAACAAATGTTTTTAAGATCGACGGCACACCCACGGATTGCGTTTACCTGACAGTTCTGGGAGCCATGGATTTTTCACCGAATATTGTTATTTCAGGTATAAACAAAGGACCGAATTTAAGCGAAGATATCGTGTATTCGGGAACCGTGGCTGCTGCCATTGAAGCATGCCTGGCCAATATCAAATCATTTGCCATCTCTATCGATGCTTTAAAGGGAAAGATCTATTATGAGACAGCCGCAGAGATCGCAGCCGGGTTTGCCTCTCAGTTGTCCAAAATGAAGGTCCCGAACGGAATATTCTTTAACATCAATGTCCCCAACCTCCCGAAAGAGAAGATCAAAGGGATCAAGGCAACCAAACTCGGGACCAGGCGTTATCTGGATAAACTGATCAAGAGAAAAGACCCTGCAGGGAATCCCTATTTCTGGCTAAGCGGTGATGACGTATTATGGAAAGATGAAAAAGGAACGGATTATCACGAAGTAAAAAGAGGTTATGTTTCCATCACACCTCTGCATCTTGATCTGACAGCATACGAGTTTATTCCTAAGATGGAAAGTATAATATCAAAAATGTAAAGGGCATCTTAAAAAACAATTGATTTTAAATTAAAATCGTTGTTTTTCATGATATATGCCATGTATGGGGAATCGAGATCCCCTAAATTCATTAAAAAGGAGCGCTTATGGATTTAGTATTGAAGAATGCGCTGTCGGCTTACGGGGAAGCAGACTATTCGAAAGCAATAAAGTACTTTAATAAAATAAAAGATCCCAAAAAAGATTATTATCTGGGTCTGACCTATGTAAGACTGGAAGACTACACCACCGCTATCATGCATCTGAAGAAGTATTTAAAGACAGAAGTAGATTACCAGCTTATCATCCAGGTATATCTGGTCCTGGGATATATTTACGCTCAGAAAAAAGAGTTCATCAAATCTAAAAAACAATTCGAAAAAGCACTGAGCCTGGATTTTCATAATGCAAAAGCAAATGCAGCTTTAGGTTTTGTGGAATATAAATTAAAGAATTACCAGAGTGCCATAAAGTCGCTAAAAAAAGCCATCGAGATCGATGAAACAAACGCGACCGCTCACAACTCCCTGGGATATATTTATGCGGATATAAATATGAGCATGGAAGAATCAATTCAGGAATGTGAGATCGCATTAAAACTATCTCCCGATTATGCCGCTTATATGGACAGCATGGGATGGGCTTATTATAAAAAAGGAGACCTTATCAAAGCAAAAGAGTACCTCACAAAAGCACTGGATAAACTTCCTGAAAATGAAGAGATCAGGAAACACTTCAAAGACCTGATCCTGAAAGAGATGGCAAAAAAGAAAGAGACCATAGATTAAAAAAGTTATATTCGAAGAGATGCAAAACCGCATTTAGTAAAGCGGTTTTGCATCTCAACTCTGCTTTTTAACCCCAGTGCCTCTCCGAGGCACTGGGGTATAGTATCAGTGTATCAATAATACATTGGAGTAAATTTAACAATTGCATTTTTGATTCTCAACTTTGCTTTTGAAAAAGATACATTCGGGAAATTCCAAAATGCATTGATAAATGCATTTTGGAATTTTACTTTACTTTTTCACCCCAGTACATCTCTGATGTACTGGGGTAAGCACATCTCTGATGGGCAGGGGCAAAGGCATCTCTGATATACTTGGGGTTTATATTATTTATCTTACAAAGATATTCTGGGACTGCCGGGCACCTCAAAAATTAACCTTGACGAATTAATAATATTTATTATACTTCATAAAATTAACAGTAATTTGTGAGGTATCTTGTGATAAACCTGAATAAAAAGATCAAGCAGATTCAGCCGTCTGCCACCCTGAAGATCACTGCTATGGCCAAGAAAATGAAAAAAGAAGGCCTGGATGTGATCAGTTTCGGAGCCGGTGAACCCGATTATGACACTCCTCAATATATTAAAGATGCTGCGATCAAAAGCATCAACAATGGAGAGACAAAGTATACGCCTGCTTCAGGTACTGATGAGCTGAAATCAGCAGTTGTTGAAAAACTCCAAAAAGAGAATAATTTACAGTATGCCAATGAGAATATCATCATATCATGCGGGGCCAAACACTCCATATATAATATCATCCAGGTCATTATTAATGACGGGGATGAAGTGATCCTCTTTGCACCCTACTGGGTCTCGTATATTGAGCAGATCCGCCTGGCAGGAGGAACACCGGTCATTGTAGATACAACGGTAACGGACTTCAAACTAAACCTTGAGGAATTAAAGAAGAAAATATCCAAGAAGACAAAGCTTATTATCATCAACTCTCCTCAAAATCCATCCGGTGTTGTTTATTCTAAAGAAGAACTTACGGGACTGGCCAAGATCCTTAAAGAACATGAAGAGATAGTGATCATATCCGATGAAATATATGAAAAACTTATTTACAGCGGATTGTCCCATTACAGTATCGCCCAGATCGATGCAAGTCTGAAAGAGAGGCTGATCCTTGTGAACGGACTTTCAAAGACATATTCCATGACCGGCTGGCGCATAGGATACCTTGCTGCACCGGTAGAAGTGGCAAAAGCTGTCAGCACGCTTCAAAGCCACAGCACCTCCAATCCCACAACATTCTGCCAGAAAGCATCGGTCACGGCAATGAAGACAGATTCTGATGATGTAAAAAAAATGATAGTCCATTTTGAAAAGCGAAGAGACCTTATATATGGCCTCTTAAATGAGATCAACGGATTTGAAGTCATAAAACCGGAAGGATCATTCTATATCTTTCCAAAGATCAGCATGACCTTCAATAAAAAATATAATGGAAAAGAGATCACTGATTCAACAAGCTTTGCCCAGGTACTTCTGGAAGAAAAAAATGTTGCAGTAGTACCGGGAGTAGCTTTTGGATGTGACAACTATATCCGGCTTTCCTTTGCCACTTCTGACGAGAATATTAAGAATGGAGTTCAGCGAATAAAGGAATTTACTGAAGGTTTATCATAAATTAAATTTTAAGATCAAAGAGGAGCATTATGGGAAAATCAAATATAAAGCGCCCTCCCTTCATACTGGGCACAAAACCTGATATTATTGAATCATATATTAAATTTACTGAAGAAAATGACCTGGCATCATTCAACATCGAAGAGCACGGCCTGAAGATCACTATAGAACGGGACAAAACTAAAAAAGAACCCCCTTTCAGAATAATCCCGACTACCATGGAGCAGGAACAGCCTAAAAGCCAGCTGGAGCTTTCTTTCCAGACACAGGAAACCGTGAAAACGGAAGGTCCCTCACCAGATGCAATTGAGGATAAATTCCATAAATTAACTGCACCGCTCTTAGGAACATATTACAGCGCACCGGCACCGGGAGCGGATCTTTTTGTTAAAGAGGGTGATATTGTCAATCCCGGCCAGACATTATGTATCGTAGAGGCCATGAAGGTCATGAACAGGATCAATGCAGATATAAAAGGAAAAGTTCAAAAAATATTAGTAGAAAATGCAGCCCCTGTTAAAAAAGGAGATACATTATTCCTGCTCGACCCCATGTAAAGATATATGAAAGATAGATTCAGAATACGAGTCGGCGCAGTATTATTTATAAATAATAAGATCTTACTGATCACACATAAAAAGAAAGGAAAGGAATACTGGGTATTACCCGGAGGAAGAGTTGAATTTAAAGAGAAAGCAGAAGCGGCTTTGATCAGGGAAATACAGGAAGAGCTAAATCTTAAAGTTAAGATCAAAGAGTTTCTTTTTTTCAACGAATCATTACCTCCTTCATATCCGGTCCATACTTTAAATCTGTTCTTTCTGGTTAAACCGTTAAACACCGGTATTGTATTGGAAAAAAATTCGATCATTGGTAAATATGATTATTTTAGTAGAAATCAGATAAAAAAATTGCTATTATATCCTAAGATAAATAATATTATTTTTAACAGTTTTGATCAATGGTTAAAAAAAATCTAATACTATTATTACTGCTCGGAACACAGATCGTACTCTTCACCCAAAAGGGGCATGCTTTTTTAAGAACCATTTCTGTTGAAAAGAAGGATATAATAGAGCAGATCGAATTCGGGAGTATCAACTGGACAAAAGGGATCGTTACCATTCTGGGCGAAGCAAAAGTCCCCTCCGTTACCGATGATGAGAATAAATTAAAGTATGAAAGCGAGTTCTACGTTTCCAGCCTGGCAGAGGCACGGCAGAAAGCCAAGGAAAACTCATACGAAGATGCTCGTAAAAACCTTTATAATGCAGTTCTGAACATACGCCTGAAGAATGATTACTATATCCAATCCTACATGGTGCATTCCACGAATAACTTTAAATTTTATCTGGATAATTTTTTAAAAAGTAATCTTCTCAAAAAATATATTTATCAGACAGGATCGATCAGGACAGAATTAAAATTCAAGCTCTTCTCAGACAAAGGTCTGATCACTGTCTTTACAAATGATATCAAGCCTGAACCGGTCTCCTTCTATACTCCGGACTCCTATAAAAATTATATTAAAAATATAAAAAAAAGCACGGAACTCGGGACCAATGCCCCCTCGCAGACCTATACTTCGATCATAATTGATGCCTCTGAACTGGACCTCGTCCCTGCCCTCTTCCCTGTCATGTACAACGAAACGGGAATTCCCATATTCACCCCGGAGATCGTATATAAAAAAGCCGTGATCATTCAGGGAATGGGACGATACATTTCCGATATCAGCCTGATCAACAACTATTCCTTTATAGACCAACACGCATTTATAATAAAAGCATTGAAAGTAAAGGACAAAACCGATCTCATTCTTCCTGACCTGGAAACAGGCAGATTTTTATCAAACATCAGCACCATAAAATTCCTGCAAAACTGTAATGTACTGATCATATTAAACCGATAATCAGTGAGAGAGGTTATTTATGCATATGACGATAACAGAACTAAATACCTTCAAAGACATGAACAAAGAGGTGATCGATGCTTGTGTTCTGCCTGACGCGGCATCGCCAAAATTGCAGACAAAATTAAAAAGGCTGCAGGCTAAATATAAAGAAAAATTCTATTCAGGCCTGCTGTACAAACTGACAAACATATATTTTGAACCTAAAGATGCAAAAGTCTTATGGAAAGAGATATTACGACACAAGATCTTCATTACTAAAAAACTGAACCGGGGCATCGATATCGAAGTCGGGGTACTTGATTTCTTCCTTGAATGCCATAATGACCTGATCGATAATCCTCTCATAATTGAAGAGAAGATCTTTGAAGCGATCAAAAAAAGAGTCCTCATTGATGAGCTTACAGGCCTTTATAACTACAGGTATTATAAACAGCGGATAAAAGAAGAGATATCAAAATCAAAAAGATATAATATCCCGTTCTCTATCATCATGCTTGATATTGATGATTTTAAAAAATATAATGACACCTTCGGCCATATGGAAGGCAATAAGGTGTTGAAAAAGATCTCAAATCTCCTGAAGAAGCTCCTCCGTTCTACTGATATCATAATAAGGTTTGGCGGAGAAGAATTTCTCATTATCCTGCCTCAGATCAGCAAGAAGGAAGCTCTCCTTGTCGCAGAAAAGATCAGAGAAAAAGTCGTTGAAATTCATCTAAAGAAGCAGGTATCTATTTCAGGAGGAGTTGCCACCTATTTAAGTGATACAAAAACAACTGATGAAAACCTCTTGCGACTGGCCGACCTGGCTTTATACCGGGCAAAATATGAAGGCAAGAACAGAATATGCAATTATCCGAAAGAGAGGAGGACATTTAAGCGGATCCCCATATCCGAAACTCTCAAACTGAAGATAAAGACCATCTCACCTAAAGGCAAGATCCCCAATACAAATGACGTACAGAATATCAGCTGCGGCGGAATATCCCTGTACCAGCATAATAAATTAAAACTGGGTGATACCATTGAAGGGTTATTAATAAAAAAGAAAGACGAGTTAAAATTTATCGGGCAGGTCATCTGGATAATTAAGATCGAAAAAGACCTTTATGAGACCGGTATAAAATTCATGAATGTTACTGACCAGCAGCTGATCAAATTTGGTTTGGAAAAATCTTGACATCATTTATATTTTTAATTATTTAACTGTATGCTTAAATTAAGAACAAAATTCATTCTCAATTACATCTATATCGGACTTACTATTGTCTTTATTTCCGGATTTACTTCTCTGGTGGGGATACAGCGGGTACGAAAGATCGCCGTAGAGAACTATGATAAAAATTACTCCACCCTTTTAAAGGTCCAGAAGATCATTAATACCTATGAAAACCGTTCACAAACAATAAAGGAGATACAGAAGAGCTATACCGGGGCCCTCCTGGCATCCTATAATAAAAATGATAAAGAATTCAAAGCGCAGCTGGCATTACTAAAAGATGAAGAGCTTTTTAGTGAACAGGTGCAGTCGATCTTGAAATTAGATCAAAAGTTTAATAATGATTTTGACAATTTAAAGAACATCTTAAGAAGGAGAGGTACATCCAGAACACCTTCCTTTATAAGAGTAATTAAAATAATCGAACAGAATGAAAAAGATATTCAAAAATTGCTTACCAATATGGAAAACCAGAATAAAGAGATGTTTTCCCAAAATAGGAATAAAATTGATATGACCTACAATAATGTAAAGATCATAAACGCTCTGATCCTTTTCTTTCTAATCTTTTTAAGTATTTTCGCAGGACTGCTCTATTCTCAAAGAATGATCAACTCCCTTTCCATGTCCATCAATGTTGTACAGAAAGTGGCGCAAAAAGACCTGACCGCTCAGATCGACCTTTCGAACGTTCCTGATGATGAAGTAGGCCTTCTGGTCAACTCCATCAACCAGCTTGTTATCAACCTGAAGAACATCACCAACATCCTGTCGGAAGTTATATTCACCCTCAATTCCAGTATTGTCAGCATTTCCAGCAGTGCCGAGACCATCTCAGAAGGAGCCTCTAAACAGGCTAATACGATCATCGGGACATCGTCAGCCATGGACAACCTTTCTTCATCGATCACCCAGGTCTCCAATAGTGCCAGGGAAGTCCGGAAACTGACCGAGCTGACAACACAGGAGGCTGTAGGAAGCGGCGAATCAGTAAAAAAGATGGTCCAGGGTATGAATGCCATTTCGGACAGGGCTGAAAAGATAGTAGAGATCATTGATGTGATAGATGATATTGCAGAACAGACAAACCTCCTTGCCCTTAATGCTGCCATCGAAGCAGCCCGGGCCGGAGAACACGGCCGCGGATTTGCGGTTGTTGCACAGGAGATCAGAAAACTGGCGGAAAAATCCGCTCAATCCACAAAAGATATCGCCCTCCTGATCAAGGACAGTGTTGAAGTTATCCAGGAAGGAGACGACCTGTCCCAGCAGGCAGGAACAGCCATTGAAAACATCCTGACCAGGATAAGATCCATAAATGTTTTTATTCATAAGATCAGTATTGCTACATCAGACCAGGTCCTTCAAAGTAAAAATATCGTCGCTTCTATTCAGAATGTTGACCAGGTCACCCAGTGGAACTCCAATGCTGCAGATGACCTTCTCTCGGCGATCAACCAGCTCAAGAAACAGGCTGATGACCTCGGCATTCTGATCAATGAATTTAAAGTTAAAAAATCAGAACCCCTGCCCATTACCGAGATCAGAGAACTTCCCGGGCTGTAAGGGCCCTTCGTTTTTTACCACTTTTTTCCAGACAATAATATCCTTCGCAATTAAAAAAAAGTTGAAATCATTTATTAATGATTTACTTTATATTCTCTACAAATAATTTAAAAGCGAAATATATTGGTTGCGAAGGAGGATATCATGAAAATATGTGTATGTGATCCATTACCGGATAATGCAGTTCAGATGATGAAAGATAATGGTTTTGAGGTAGATGTAAAAACAGGGATGCCTCCGGAAGAAGTGATAAAGGCCGTCAAAGATTACGATGCTCTTATTGTGCGCAGTGCTACCAAAGTAACAAAAGAGGTTATTGATGCCGGGGATAAACTCAAGCTCGTTGTCAGAGGCGGAGTCGGCGTAGATAACATCGACACAGCTGCTGCAGAAGCAAAGGGAGTAACCGTAAAGAATACACCCGGCGCATCCACCGTATCGGTAGCAGAGCATGCAATGGCTTTGATGCTCTCCCTGATGAGGCAGATCCCCATGGCTGATAAAAGCATGAAAGAAGGAAAATGGGAAAAGAAGGCTTTTAAAGGTACCGAGCTCTATAAAAAGACACTGGGATTGATCGGTTCCGGAAGGATCGGCATCGCTACCGCTAAAAGGGCTCAGGGTTTTGAAATGAATGTTCTGGCCTATGACCCCTATGCCGATGAGAACACACTCAAGCAGGCAGGCATTCGGCTGGTAACCAAGCTGGATGAACTTTTAGCACAATCTGATGTGATCTCCCTGCATATTCCCAAAACAAAAGAAACAGCCCATATTATAAATAAAAAGAATATTGATAAGATGAAAGACGGGGCAATCCTTATTAATGCTGCACGAGGCGGGACAGTGGATGAAGAGGCTCTGTATGATGCTTTGAAATCCGGAAAATTAAAAGGAGCAGCCCTGGATGTATTCGAAAAGGAGCCTCTGGAAAACTCACCGCTTTATGAACTGGATAATGTAATTCTGACTCCTCATCTCGGCGCTACTACAAAAGAGGGACAGGCCCGTGTGGGTACAGAAGCAGCCCAGACCATAATCGATTTCTTTAAATAAAGGAGGGTCCAATATGATATTAACAAATATCGAATCAGTCCCGGGGAAAAAGATCATGGAACATTTCGGGATCGTCACGGGGAGTACTGTCCGGGCTAAACACATCGGAAAAGATATCCTCGCCGGATTAAAAAATATTATAGGCGGAGAGCTGAAAGGATACACCGAACTTTTACAGGACTCAAGAAAGCAGTCCACCGAAAGAATGGTCGAACAGGCCAAACAGCTGGGTGCGAATGCAATTGTGAATATACGGTATGCCACATCTTCTGTTGCACAGGGTGCTGCCGAGCTGTATGTATACGGTACAGCCGTACGGGTAGAATAAGGTGTTTTTATTTAAAGGAGGCAGATCCTCATGCCGCAATTAATAATTATCATTACCCTCATTATACTGGGATATATAACCGGAAGCATCGCTGAAAAGAAGCATTTCACTTCCATCAGAAAAAGGGAAGCTGCCAACATTGCCACTCCTGCCGTCTCCATCAGTAAAGCCCTTGAGGATGAAAGAAATGTAGAAGAGGCATATCTTGCCCACGGCTGTGCCGTAATATCAATGGACTATTTTAAACGGTTCCTGGCAGGTTTACGGAATATCTTTGGCGGTGAGATCGGTGCCTATGAATCCCTGGTAGACCGGGCCAGACGCGAAGCTACCCTTAGAATGAAAGAATCAGCAAAAAATGCCGATATCATCCTCAACATCAGGATCGAGACATCCACCATCGGACGCAGCAATGATAACAACCGGAGTATGGGAAGTATTGAAGCATTCGTATACGGCACAGCGATAACATACAAAAAGTAGAAATGAAATACACTCCAAAGATACTCAATGACTACTTCAACATTTCTAAACGCTCACCTATAGCCGATTTTTTTATTCTTGTTTCTATCTCACTCGGTATCCTGCTGGCAGTATATTTCTTATTGGGCTTTGCAGTTGACTTAATAGTCCCGCACATACCGATCCAGGTGGAGAAGACACTTGGAAAAATATTCACCCTGCAGTATAATTCAAACAAAAAGGCTTCTGAAAACAAATACATCAGCATGGTACTCTCCGGTATGGTCAAGCAACTGCCCTCTTCCCATCAGAAACGGGATTACAGGATCCGTATTGTCCCTGATCAGGAAATAAATGCCCTTGCTTTGCCCGGAGGAAATATCATCCTGTTTACGGGACTTCTTGACCGGGTCCGGTCAGAGAATGAACTCGCTTTTGTGATAGGACATGAACTGGGCCATTTCAGCAACAGGGACCATTTAAAACGCATGGGCCGCAGCCTGGTTATTATCATGGTCTCCTTTACCCTGCTGGGACAGGATAACTCTATCAGTAAATTCCTGGTAAACACACTTATAGGCGCTCAGATGAAATATTCTCAAAAACAGGAACTGGAAGCGGACCTTATAGCAGTGGAACTGCTTAATAAACAGTATGGACATGTTGCAGGTGCTCTGGATTTTTTCAACAGGATCAAGAGTGAAGGGAACTTCAGCCGTATCCTCTCTTATTTTTCAACCCACCCTCATACTAAAGATCGGGCGGAAGTTTTAAAAGAAGTGATCGAAAAAAGAGACTATCTCACAAAAAAAAGAAGACCTCTGAAAAGAAAACTATACTAATTTTACTTCCTAATACCGCAATTCCTGAATGATCTTTATCACGATCTGAGAGTCAAACCCGTTACTCAACAGATGATTCTTTATCTTCATCAGCATCTTAGAGTCAACCTTCTTTATATTGCCGAACTTCTTATTAAAGACCTTCATGGCCAGTTCGAATTCATCAACCTCATTAAAGATCTTATCGATGGCTGACCGGATCATATCAGCATCGAACTTTTTTTGTGTGAGGTCCTGCTTCAGCTTCCACCTTCCCATGGGACGAAATTCGATCTTCCCTTTTGCATATTCATATATGAGCTTCTCATCATTTATATAATCCAGCTCTTTCAGACCTTTCAGCACTTCTGCGGCTATCTTCTCATTATACTTTGTCACCAATTTTTCAAACATGGCCTTTTCACTGTAAGCCTTCCTGGAGAGTATTTTATACGCATAATCCTTTGCTTTCTGGAGGGAATAGATCCGGATGAGGTCATTGACCCTCTCCTCCGTTAAAGTATCATTTACTTTTAACTTAAGAAAGTTCAAGTCACTTGAAGATAAGGAAAAAGAATATTTATTATCAATATATACTGAAAAGTAATTTTTATTTCGCTTCTGCGGGACAATATCCGAAATAATACCCATAAAGCATTATCTTTTGGAAAACTGGAACCGTTTTCTTGCTTTTGGCTGGCCATACTTTTTTCGTTCTACCATTCTCGGGTCACGCTTGAGGAGCCCTTCTTTTTTAAGTATGGGACGAAATTTCGGATTTACCTTTATTAAAGCTCTGGCAATAGCCAGTTTTAAAGAGTCAACCTGTCCGGTCACTCCTCCCCCTACGATCTTTGCCTTAATATCATATGAGTTTTCAGATGAAGTCAGAACCAGCGGATGCTTTACCGTGATCCGGAGGGATTCACGGGGAAAATATTCTTCCATTGGTTTGTCATTTATGGTGATCTTGCCTGTTCCGCCCTTTAAATAGACGGAAGCAGTAGACTCTTTTCTTCGGCCTGTTGCCTGATATAGTTTCTTTTCCAAATTATGGTCCTCCTTTAGCCTTTCATCTCAACTTTTATCGGTTTCTGCGCTTTATGTTCATGCTCTTCACCGGAATAAACCTTTAAATACCTGATCAATTTATCTCTTAATTTATTCCTGGGAAGCATTCCCTTTACAGACTGCAGCATCATATATCTTGGATTCTTTTTCAGCATCTCACCGGCTTTCTTCTCTTTCAACCCGCCCGGGTGACCGCTGTGCCATCTATACAGTTTCGTTTCCAGCTTATTGCCGGTCAGCCTGATCTTATCAACATTGATGACGATCACATAATCTCCGCAAATAGTATCCGGAGAATAATACTCTTTATTCTTACCCGATAATATATCTGCTATTTTAGTAGACAGACGGCCCAAGACCTGGTCCTTTGCATCAATAAGATACCATTTATGTTCGACATTTTTAGCTCTCTTCGTAATATTCATACATATCTCCTGTTTAAAACTGGTTTAGAAATATATAATAATGTATTACTATGTCAACTAAAATATTGATTTTTTTGAAAAAGTGGTTTGTTATACGCTCTTTTCTTATTTACATGTAACAACACACCTTTAGGTGTGTTATAAACAAATTGCTTATTTACAGCAAAAAACAGGCCTGAAGGCCTGTTGCTACATATTAGTATATTCTGATACTAAAAATACCTACCTTCAGTTCGAGGGTTCCTATTGATATTTATTATACAACTGTAATTCTAAAATTGAAAGAGAATACCTGTCATATAGCTTTTTACAGTTCCATTCTCAATTTTAACTTTTTTTCATTATTCCGAATATTTAATGTATGAAGAATAAAAAAACGAACCTGAGACCATCAGATGAATTCAAAGATATCTTTGATAATATTCATCATAATATTAACTTATTGAAGAAGACAATTGAAAAATACAGCGATATTTAAAATCCGGTTAATCCTGATAATTATGTTTTCAATTATTGCTCCTGCGACCTTATCTGCAATGATCATAAATCCGCATAATAATTACCAGACATCTGCAATTGCGGACAATGCCCTTTCCATTCTTTATAATCCGGCTAATGTCGCCCTCTTGCAGGATTTTAACACTTATATCAATTTATCGTATGTGGATTCAAAAAATGTCAACACATCACTGGCTTTAAATTTTTTTTTAGGCGGGTTTGCCTATGAAAACTTTGAGGTTAACCAAAAAAAATACAGGATCTATCATTTCCCGATTCCGGGAGCAGTGAATTTCTTTGATCAGGTGATCTATTTCGGGCTGTCAAACAAATGGTATGTTATTAACGATTCTCACCCCTATACCATCGGCCTCGGGTTTATGACCCGCTTTCTGGACCACGTCTCTATTGGAATGGTATTTGATAACCTGAACCAGAAAAAAATATATCCTGATGATGACAGCCGCAGCGTACTCCAGAAATACAGCATCGGAGGCGCGTTCTTTAAAAACAGACTGGTTCTTTCAGTCGAGAATATTGTAAAAGAGACCTTTTA
>JAHITG010000019.1 GCA_018817865.1 Spirochaetota bacterium | reverse complement strand
TAAAAAGACCGACAGATGGTGGGGTTCTTTAAACCATTCAGAGAATTATGAAGACAAGGTTCTCGTTTTTGCTGACAGCCTCTATTATGGTGATCATACATATCGATATGTTGTGCGTGCCGTAACCCCGGGAGAATATTTACTGCCACCGACCAAGATTGAGGAAATGTATGATCCCGATGTCTTCGGATATTATGGTCAGCAGTATGTCACGGTTAAGTAAAGGGCTGATCGGATCATTTGGTGTACTGGTTTTATTCATTCTGATAAAAGGAATAATATATTTTAACACACCGGTAGACAGGAAACTCCTTTTTATGGAGATGGATAATTCTCTGGTCATTAAAGACCGGTACAATACTCCCATGGCCAGGCTCTATCCCTATTACGGGGGAACATTTAAAGCCGTATCATATGATGATCTGCCCCGGCATCTTATCGATGCTCTTGTTGCAACTGAAGATAAACGTTTTTTCAGGCATAATGGAGTGGACCTTCTCTCCCTGGCAAGAGCCTTCAGGGATAATCTCTTCTCCTTCAAGATCGTCTCCGGCGGCTCCACCTTAACACAGCAGCTGGTCAGGAGGATCTTTCATTTAAAAAGAAGTTACTGGAATAAGTTGTATGAATTAGTCCTGGCTCTTCGGCTTGATCATTCTTTTACAAAAGAGGAGATCTTAATTTCATACCTGAATCATGCCTTCATGGGTAATCAGATATATGGAATAGGAGCAGCTTCCTTTTATTATTTTGGAAAAGAAGTAAATGAACTCTCCCTCTCCGAATCTGCTTTTTTAGTAGGTCTGTTAAAGTCAGGGACGATCTATAATCCATATAAGTACAAAAAGCGGGCTCTTGAAAGAAGAGAGTATGTATTATCACGGCTCCTTACCGAAGGATACATTAATAAAGAGAATATGGAGTTGGCTTTGCTGGAAGGTGTCAGTTTGAAACCTTTTCAGCTCCCATTCAAGGCACCTCATTTCTGTTTTTATATCAGGGATAAAATAAAAAAAATGAAATACGAAGATGTGATTGAAGTCAGGACAACTCTTGATTATCCTCTGCAGGAAAAGATTAAATTCGTCTTAAAAAATAATATGAGCCGTTTAAAGGGATTGAGAGTGAATAACGCTTCTGTTGTTATCTTAAATGCCAGGACTTCGGAAGTACTGGTTATGATCGGTTCTTTGGATTTTTTTAATAAAGATGATGATGGCCAGGTCAATGGAACCTTAGCCTTAAGACAGCCCGGATCAAGCTTAAAACCATTTCTTTATGCATATCTTTTTGATAAGGGCCATTCACCTGCAGATGTGACGGGTGATATCCGTACTCATCTAAGGTCCGTTTCCGGGGATTATTCCCCGGTTAATTATGACAGGAAATTTCATGGGCCGGTCTCGATCCGTGAAGCTCTTGCCTGTTCATATAATATCCCTGCTGTTAAATGGCTTTCCCGATATGAAAATAAAGAATACATTTCTTTGTTAAGAAGGGCCGGGCTTCGTTCCATTAATAAACCTGCTTATTTTTACGGTTTAGGGATCGCGCTGGGTACGGCTGAAGTCCGTCTTCTTGATCTGGTTGGGGCCTATACTGTTTTTCCAAACGAAGGATTTGTTTTGCCAATAAACACAATAAAAAATATGCGTTTATCATCCGGGCGAGTAGTGGAATATAGAAGAGAAGATAAAAGAAGGGTTTTTTCCGCTGAAAGCGTCAGTCTTATAAATCATATTTTAACGGACAGGAACGCAAGATCAAAAGCTTTCCCGAGTTTAAGAGGTCTTATCTATCCCTTTGATATAGCATTTAAAACCGGAACATCAAAAGATTACCGTGATGCATGGGTTATTGGATATACTAAAGATCATATAGTCGGTATCTGGCTTGGCAATTTTAAAGGGGGCTCTATGAACAGGGTTACCGGCGGTGGCGGTGCCGTTCCGCTGCTAATGGATATTTTTCTTGAATTAAATCCTTCATTTAAAGATACTCACCTCTTTTCTGTTTCAGGGATCATCACAAAAAATGTCTGTCCCTTAAGCGGTCTCCTGCCGAATAAATATTGCCCTTACGCTGTTGAAGAAGTTTTCGTCAGAGGAAACGAGCCATCTGCTGAATGCAATGTTCATAAGATCTATTATAAAGAGGCGGATGGAAAGTTGGTCAAAAAGGTGTTTGCCCTCCTGCCTTCCGAATATGCAAGGTGGTGCAGAGAAAGGAACTGGGAGTTTCCTGATAAGAACTGGCATCCGGGAAAGCCGGTACAGAGTGGATCGGATCTTGCGGTGCCGGATAAACCGGAAGAAGTAAAGATCATCTATCCTGATGACGGGGATATCTTCAGGATGGACCCGGTTATGCCTGAACAATACCAGACCATAGAGTTAAGAGCCCGGATCCCGGTAAAAACAAAAAGCATTGAATGGTACTTTAATAATAAATTGATCAAGACTGTTCAAAAGACAGAAGTGTGCCGATGGCCTCTGGAAAGGGGAAGTTTTTCCATCCATGTCAGTGCTTCGCTGGAAAATGGAACAATGATCCGAAGTAAGCCTGTTACGATCATCGTTCAATGACAGTTTTTTATCAATTTTTATTTGATATTAAAAATATAAGGATTATATTATTCTTATTGATGAAAAGCAGAATTATTTTAATTACGGTCAGCTTAACTGTATTTCTTGCTCTACCTGTGTTTGCAGAGGATCCCTCGAACTCTGAAATACTAAAGACAGCAAATAAGTTTTTCACTTATATGATCCAACGGGTAGATCCTTTTTCCCCGAGTACATCCCAAACCCAGCTGAGCAAAGAACAGATAGAAAAGATACTAAATGAAGAGAAACAGAAGAGAACAACAGCATTAAAGAAGATAGTCTATAAGGACATTATTTTTTCCGAGCTTACGAAAAACCAGCTGCATCAATTGGGGATACAGATGCTTAGCGACGAGATCTCTATCCTGGAGTATATGATCAAGATCTCAGGCCATAATATTTATCAGTTTGCTAATCTGGAATACAAATTAATTGATTATAAAATATTTAATAATGTATATAAAGACATTATTGACCAGGCAGATTCTGCCAAGAAAAAAAATGTTTTTTCTATCAGGGGGATCATATCATATAAGGAAGGTTCAAGATCATTTAAGAAAAAATGGGAAATGCAATTAATAAGGGAACCGGAAAATAAATTTATGATCATAGGTTTCATTTTATAATTTAAATATTAGGAGTTCAAATTATGGCAGAACAATCATTTAAGCGAAGGAAGTTCATTGTTGATAAAGATTTTCAGTTCAGGTTTATCTTTAGTATATATGTTATTATCTTTATCCTGATCGTGGTCCTGGGTTTCTTTTTGATCTCGTCATCTTCTTCTGAGATCGCAGGGAGTATCTATTCAAAGATAACCCAGATCAAGAATACGAAAGAGATCTTTTCAGGAATGGTCTTGAAGTTTTCCATCATTGCCGTGATCGTGGCATTTATAGTTATCGCTCTCAGGTTCCTCTTCCTTTCTCACAGGATCGTCGGCCCTCTGGTCCGATTTAAGCAGTGCCTTAAAAAGGTAGGGCAGGGAGACCTGACTGTAAAATTAATTTTCAGGGATAAGGATGAACTGAAAGATCTGGCTGCTATTTTTACAGAAAACATTATGAAATTGAATAATAAAGTTAAAGATGTGAAAGCTTCTTCCCGTACTATTGATACGGTGCTGAAGAAGGGTAAATTATCCGATTCTGATATTAACAAATTAAGGAAAGAACATCAGAATCTTATAAAGAATCTGGATAGCATTAAACTTTGATATTATAACGGATAACTGCGATCAAATCGTGTGTCTGTTTGCTTTCCGCTTTGATCACCGGTATAGATACACCGCTTCCTTCTGGAAAAAGTAAAAAATTTTTAATACCGTACTTATATGATCTGATCTTAAAAGTGATATTCAAAGCCTGTCCGGTCTCCAGATGGTAAGCTCCGTCATTGGATCAGGATGAAGCTGTTCCATCCCAGTTCGTTCTTATAATTTTTTTTCATTTCAAGCCAGGCGTTTTGAAAGGATCTGTTTACGGACCCTGACCGGGAGAGAAAAGAGTAGAATTTTCTGACAAAGATGGCTGATAAAGCATCATTTTTACGCCATAAGGAGAGGATCAGTTTATCTGAATTTATCAATTGCAGTATTTTGTCATCAATATCCTGATACTGTATCTTTGTCAGAAGCATCAGATCCATCTTTTTATTATGCAGGATATCCTGAAGATCATACTTTTTCCGGTTGTTTTCATCGATGATCATGACATTGGTGCGGTTGAGATCCACCTGCATGGCCAGGTGAAGCGCATTGGCATTTTTATCCAGAGTTATAGAAGACGGATTGATGGTCCCGACAGATCCTTTGAAATATCTTTGAAGAGATTTTATTTCTTTAAAAGAAAAATCAATGATGATCTTGCCGGGAAGATTTTTCCTGATGCCGAATCCGCTGAATGAATATTTTTTCTCAGTTTGTTCAGAAAGGCTGTCATATGATCTGATTATTTTTATGTTCTGATTGCTGAAGGATAAGATATTATTCCCGTTATTATAATAATTGATCTGATAAAGCACATCATAAGGAGAAATGATTATTTCTGAAGATCTGTTTATCTCTACTTTAAAAGAGTCAAATAAAAGTTCTAAGAGAGAATCCCGGGCTTCTATAAAATCATCTTCATCATTCTTTTTTATGCTTGAGATATAGTCATTGAAGCGGGAAGTGAAAATGTTTTTTTTAATTGTCTTACCTTTAATACCCGTTTTAGAAATAAGTACTGAATAGACGAAGTTTTCCGTGGAATACAGATCAATTAGGACAGATCCTTTATTCAGCTTATCCTGAATAGATCTTTTATCAAATGAAGTTTGTGATCTCTTAACCATATTGATATACTGGTAAGCATTTGTAATGTCATCCTGATAATGGTTAATAACCGGATCAAGGATATTTTTAAAGACGGTCCTGCTGAATTTATTCCTGTTCTTATTTATCAAATTGTTTATCTGTGAGTCCTTCGCCTCTTTATCAAGATCAGAATTCAGCAGGAGGTATATTTTTAAAATAATATACTTGTTATCTTCATTCCGAATACGGTTCAGATGGATCATGGCTGTATCAATGTCATCTTTCAGGAAATAGAGCCGGGCATATAATAAAGAAAAGGTATCTATATCATTACTGTTATTTTCATTTGTCGCTTTAGTATACCCCTTTTCGATCCATGTTCCGGCTTCATCAAGATCCTTGTAGGAAAAAAGCGCCCGGCATAATTTATAAACAACGGGTGTACGTTCTTCATTCAGAGTACTGTTCTCAAGGTACGCTACGGCATTTTTATAGCTTATTGCTGCCTGTTTAAAATTTTTCAGATCATATGAAGTATCACCTTCAGCTATATATTTTTTAAACTTGTCAATATCATTATTGGTCAATTGACTTGTCCTGAATATTTCATCATACTCTTTTTGGAGCCTCTCCTTTTCGGAAGTATCTGTCTCGTCGGATATCAGCTGTTCCAGAAAAACCATTGCTTTTGAATAATTACTCTCTTTTACATGCAGTGAAATAAGATCTTCTGTGACATTTTTTGAATTGTCAATAGCATTTGTTTTTAATGATATCAGTTCCCGGTTGAATTCAAGGGCTTTTTCGTAATAATTTATTTTTTGACCGCTCTCTTTTACTGCATCCGCCATGTTCAACAGTTCTCTTGTCTTTTTGATCAGAATATTAACCTTATAATTCTTGTCGATCCCAAAATTACCGTACAGCACTTTAAAGGATGAATCATGGTCCTTCTTTTCAGATAAGGTGAGCTGCTGTATACTGTTTAAATACCGGTCGATCAGCTTTTCATCGGTCTGCTTATAAAATGCCTCCCAGAAATTCTGATTAATCTTTTCTTTTACTTCCCAAAGATTAAAAGTAATAGAGCCAATCCCTGTATAGTACAACGGCAGGACGAGGGCATATATATTTTTTTCATTAATAATTAATTCAGGAGCGGTCTTTTCAAAGGAAAAGAGTTCCCCTGCAAATGAGGTTTTAAGAAGATCGTTTACAGGGATGTCGTATTTTTTATTATAGATCAGTTTGTAATTTATGGGATTATAGCTGTCAAAAATAATTCCGTCAGTAATATGGAGTATCGAGCTTTTTGAGAATAACTTATCTAATATATTTTTTTTGACCTCCTTTTCCGGAAATTTGGTTTTTTGACAGGGAATATCATTCAGATCAGAACCGGAATTGAATATTGTCATGGAATTGTATGCAACAGGGGTCTTTTCAAGGTTATAGAAGAATTGCCTTAAAGATATATCATAATGGACCTTTTTATCCTTTAAGAACAGGTGAAAAGGAAAAGCGAACAGCTTTCCATCCGGGATGATCGTTATTAACTTTTTGTTCTCTATAACATCTCTTATATTATCAATAATAATATGATCGAAATAGTTTGACAGATCCGCATACGGGTCTTCTTCTTTCAACCGGACTGTCAGCTGTGCGATCGCTTCACGGAATTTTTCCGGGGAGATATGTGTTTTTATAAATGTGATCTGTGAATTGGTGACCGATCCAATATACAGATTTGTCTCATATAAGTGAAATACCAGTATCGCATTTTCATCTGAGATATCTTTCATCATCTCTTTCAGGTCTGTGTCATTTTTATATGTATAGTACAATAGTTGAGGATTACTGTTGTTTATTTCCCGTCCAATTTCTTCTCTTTCAGAGAATAATTTTTCCAGTGCGATCTCATATTCGGTGCGCCTGGAGGAATTGAATTTGATCATCAGCTCTTTTTGGGCCATATCTGTTTTTTTCAGTATCTCATTCTCTTTTTCTTTTAATCGGGTGGTGTTGCTTTTATCAGTTTGCCTTAGCTCAAAAGGATAAGACCGGAAGGTCTCTTTTATTGTAAAATTTTTCTTCTTTTCCATGACCTGCAGCGCCTTCCAGTAATTGGTCCTCTGTAACAGGTCGTCTATATATTCATCATACACAGCTTCGATAATGTCATCCTGCTTCGGGCTGTAATCATACCCCTTGGGGACAGATTCTATCTGATCAATAATATCCGGATGGCTCATATCCAGAGAAATGCTTTTATCCTGCAGTTGTTTGATCTTAAAAAGGTAGTACTCTGTTTTCCATTTGAGTTCCCGCATAAAATATTTATTTGAATCTCTGTGAAGTTCAGTAAATGCCTGTTCTGCCGTATTCAGATCCCCGGTAAAATAGTAGATAAGCCCGATATTAAAACTGATTTTTAACATATCTTTTTTACGGTTTTTTATGGAAGCAGTAGAATAGGCGAGTTTATAATATTTCAAAGAACTGAGGAAATCCGCATAATGATCTCTTATGCTTTCGACCATATTGTCAGGGTCTATCCTGTTCTTCTTTATGTTCATGGCTCTTTTAAAAAAGATTAACCCGCTCAGATCGTAAGCTTTGATGAGTTCCGCGGAGAATTTTTTCTTTGTCGCTGTTTTGATCGTTTTATCCAGGATTGTCCATACTTCGGTAAAATATTTTGTGATGGGCTGGCCTTCATTCTGTTTGATCAGAACCTCTGTCAAATTGATATTATTGATCACAATACCTTTCGGGTCTCTTGCTACTTTATTCCCCTCTTTATCTTTTTCTGTATTTTTTTCCAGAAGTTCAATAGCTTGACTGAAATAATTTTTTGCGGTATTATGATCATTCAGTTTAAAATACAGGATACCAAGATTATTGTATACGTAGGGTATGGCATCATAATTATGATCTTCTTCAAAGAGCTCCTTTTTCAGCAGGAGATACTCTATAGATTTTTTATAATCGAGGAAATTATCATATGTCTCGCTTATCAGCGAATAGAGCAGTTTTTGTTCATCCCTGTTCCTGAACCCGTAATAGGAGATCGACTGGGCCAGCGTCAATTCTGTAAACCAGACAGGGATAGTGAAATCTTCCAATCCGATCCTGTATGACGGTCTGTTCCATAATGCAACTTTTTTATCTTTCGGGATTATCTTTTCCGCTTTATTAAAATAATGAAGTGCTTTCAGGGGATCCTGAAGCTTTTGATAACAGATCCCGATCTCCCGAAAAAGACGGGCTTTATTTATATCCAGCTTATATTGATCAATCATCTCGGATGCAATATTATAGTATTTCAGCGATTTTTCATACTCTTTTTCGATGCGATATACCATGGCAAGGAATACGGCACTTCTGTATGCACCGTGATACTCTTTCTGAGCTAGAAAAAGTTTATAAGACTTCTGGAAATTTTCCAGTGTGATCATGTTTTTTCCTAAAAACCATCCGGCATATCCGAAATGATAATAAAAATAGGCTTCCTGCATAGGATTATCAAATTTCCGGCTGTACTTCAGTTTTTTATCATAGAAATAAATGGCCTGTGAATAGTTCTTCAGATTTATATAGACATTAGCAAGATTCAGACAGAGAGATGCTTCCTGGAATGTATCTTTCTGTTCATCGTTGAAATGGATAGCAGACTGATACAGGGGAACAGCATTTTCAATGTAGCTCATAAAGTTATCTCTATCGATCTCTGATTGTACCTGGTAGAGCCAGCCTGCTGTCAGATATGCCGGGATAAAGTCCGGCTTGATCCGATAGGTTATCTTCAGGCTCTCTTCGGAAAGCTTGAAATATTTTTCCATCTTGTTTTTTAATGTAGAGGGATAAGGATCATTTTTGCGGAAGAGATCGACTATTTTTCTGAAAATAAACGGTTCTCCTTCTCTTTCCGCCAGTTTATATCGATGGTAATAATCAGCATAGATAAGAGAATACCCGTATCCTTTAAGATAGTGATACACATAGTTCAGGGGATCGTCCTTAAGAAGCTTGTCATATTTTTCTATCAACCTGCTGTATTTGTCCTCATCTTTCTTTAATAATTTAAGATCGCATCTTAACTGGCCTGTTAGAGCCCCGATATTCTCTTCTTCAAAATATAATGCCTGGCCGTAAAAGGTTCGGGCATTCAGATAGTAGTCATGATTATAGTTCAGTTTGGCATCTTCAAGAAATTTATTGATCAGGATATTTTTTGCCTGCTGTACGATATTTTCTGCTTCAGGATGACCCGATTCAGGCTGATTAATGATCTGATAGAGCAGATTCTCATCCTTTGTATACGAATATATCTGATAGAAGGCTTTGATCTTGAAATATGAAGCTGGTGCTTCTTTTATGATGTTGATCAGCATCTCCTGAGCTCTTTTTTTATTGGTGGTATAGACTGCCCAGTGATATAAGATACTATAACGGAAATTATCATCATCACCGAACCGTGAAAGCAGTTTTTTATATTCTTCGTCTTTATTTAGGGATGGAGAATATTTAATATACAGCAGTATATATTTATTTTGAAAATCGATCTTTCTGTTAAAATTTTCTAATGCATTGAAGACAGAGATATATTTTTTTATCCTGGTTGATTTATTAAGTCTTAAATACAGTTCCATTAAATTATCAAGACATTCATACAGGAATTCATCCTGACCCTTATATCCTGATACTATCTCTTCAAGTGCAAGAATGGCTTTTTCATATTCTTTGCTGTTTTTATAGATCTCGTATAATTTATAATTGATCAGATCGATCAGTTCTGCTTCCTTTTTGTCCTTTTTAATACTGTTTTTTAATATTAGAAGCTTGTCTATGACCTGCTCCTTTTTTTGATAGGAATTTTCTATGAGATCTATTGTTGCCCTGATATGATCTTCCGTATCGGGTTCGGAGTCAGCACGGGCATTGCTTAAATATGTCATGCTTCTGTCCCGGTAATTGATGCTGTTATACATCCGGGCAATTTTAATTCGTATCATGTTCTTGTTCATGTCTTCATTCAGGAGGTTAATATATCCGATCAGCTTGTGGTAATTATTATCCAGCGCTTCAACCATCTCCATCTGCTTGTGAGGATCATCCAATTTTGGTATGATCCCTTCCAATGGCAGCATCCAGAGATCTATATTATTCGCCAAATTCGATGTATACATTATCACACCGTTATAGAGTGGAGCATAGATAGGGTAATAATCAGTATAATCCTCTGATGTGAGCTGACGCTCCTGTTTTGTATTCAGATCATAAATATACAGAGATGAATTATCATTAAGGTCGATCTTCCCATTTTTATTGGAATCAAGCCGTATACTGGAGTAGAGCAGGAGGTTGTTATTGATAAATTTCGGCCTTGCTTCGATGGAATTCCCAAAAGTGATCTGTTCCAGTACTCCGGATCTCAGGTTATATATAATGATATGCCCTTTTCTGTTGTCGTATTTTGAAATATCGATACATGCCATTAGATTCTTATCTGAAGAGAAGTCCGGGGAGATCGCTCCGGCAAGAGTAACCTGAACTATATCAGCACCGGGTGAATCTTTGGTTTTAAATATGTTCTTAATACTACGGGCATCTTTTCTTACGAAATATATATATTTATTATCGATATAGGCCGGCTCAGACTCCTGGATCCTGTTCTTTGTTATTTGTTTGGCAAGGTCGTCTTTTAATAATTCTTTTTTAAACTGTTCACTCAGTCCGGTTCTGCTCCTGTCCAGGATATCACTGAAATCGATCTTATATATGTCACCCTGGCTGTCCATCCTGAAGGAGACAAAGACCACTTCTTTGCCGTTTTTTGAGAAAGCCGGCATAGTATCATCACTTGTATGATATGTGATCTGGTAGCTGCTTCGGTCTAGAACGCTGTACAGCCACAGGTCCAGGTTGCCGGTTTTATCGCTGACATATACGATGTATTTTCCGTCGGCGGAGACTGCCGGATAAAATTCGGAAGAGACATCTGTAGTAAGCTGGTAGGGATGGTTGACAGGTGAAATACCTTTTTTAAAGAATTCTCCCCTGTAAAGGAAAGTAGCTTTTTTAGATGAGCAGTTGAAGAAGAGGAATAAGATTGCGGATAATATATATATAAATATTCTGCTCATTCTATT